>NZ_JAODZS010000055.1:0-17598 GCF_029835375.1 Morganella sp. GD04133
TAATCTGACAGACACCTGTATAAATAACCGGTAACTGTCAGATCAGGTCTGAGCTAGTACAACCTATGCGTTCACCGCCAGGATAGCCCTGCCAACTTTTATCACTGTCATATCCTTATTATGTATTTCTACACCTACCACCTTACTCTAAAATATGTCATCAGGCTGTCAGCCAAAGAATCGATGATTTGCATCTTCATCAATAATTTTTATTGCGTCAGAAAAACTGCCTATCATTCGGCCGTCGTAGTGTCGCCATTCATTATTCTCAGTAGACCAGAACAGAGACCACGAGTTGCTGTTTCTGTTGTTTGTTATTTTGGCCAGCATTTCTTCCGCACGTCCGGTGCTCCAGGACAGTTGTCTAACCTCGAAAATGATTACGCTATCGTCTTCAATACGATACTGAAGATCATGTTCATCCCGGATATGCTTTGGTGGACGACGCTTTTCCATGAAATAGTTCATACATTGTTTAATTTGTACGACTTCAGTGTCATTGAATGCCATAGTTTGTCCTTAGAACTCGTTTGATTATCAGTACTGGCTTATGATTGTTCGCACTTATCGATAAACTTAGTCGGCTTTACAATCGCTGCCACATAATGCATTTTTTCCACTTCACGTGGATCAACTGTGATTGGCGGGTGAGTATTGTTGACGCTGGTGAATTGGTAACTACCATCTCTGGTTTTATTCAGTATTTTTACCATATTCTTACCTTCAACAGTGCGCACAAAGACCTCATCGCCGGATCTGACTACTGTGTTGGGCTCAACAACCACATACTCACCTGACTGAATCCTGGGCCACATACTGTCACCCTTAACTTTGAGGGCATAAGCGTCCTTATCATCGCTGTAAATTTGAACCCATCCCTCAAGGGCCTCTATCATATCCACTGCGCCATCAATCCCCAGGAATGCTTCCCCAACTACTTTAACCATGCCATTGGGGACGAATCCAACAAACTCAATTTCATCTGGTTGTAATTCTTCATTAGAATCAAGAAACCCAGGTGGCATCCCATAGTCTCTTTCTAACCGACGAGCAGCTTTCTCTCCAAACGATGATTTACCACTCATCAGCTGAGATATATAGCTTTTTTCTTTTGATGGCAGGGTCTTATCTTTGAACCAGCCAGCAAGCTTGGTCTGTCTTATTTTTTTCATATCCATTTTTCTATTTTGATTAGTAATGACTAAACAAGCAAATACTTGACGGGCGGTTTAGCGTTTAATAAACTCCATCATTAAAAAGGATGGAGATAAAATATGGATTTAAAAAATTACATTGATTCACTTGAATGGGGGGGAGCGAAGAATTTGGCGGATAAGCTTGGTGTTTCAAAATCTTTTCTCTCCCAAATGGCGTCGGGTGCCAGTTCTATATCTCCAAAACGTTGTGTAGAAATTGAAGTTGCAACATACGGAAAAGTAACGAGAAAAGATTTGCGCCCAAGCGATTGGCATAAAATTTGGCCGGAGCTGGAAATCATTTAAGTATATAGCTGTTCTTTAACAATCGCAGAGCTGTTAGCTGCTACGGAGTCACTGATAAAGTGACGATTTACATATAAAACTACCTCACAGGATGTGAGCTACGGACTATCTATACCAAAAGGAATTTACATTATGGAAAATGCAAATCCACGCAAATCGTTCAACCGGTTTGTGTCAAATCATCTGATGACAACCGCTCATCAGGCAATCAGAAACACCACACAGACGGTAGTTGCAAAACTACTCGGTGTTCACGATTCAACAATCCTGCGCAGAACAGAAAAGTTACCGGAGATATGCGAGACATTGGCCGCAGCCGGTATCAGGGATTTTGTTTTGCCTGGCGAAAGAAAAATCAGTGAGGAGGAGTATCGGTTTCTGTGGAAGCAGATTGGTGAACTCTCTCAGATGAGAATCAAAGAAAACGCCCCGACTGTTGGAGCAGCAGAGGCGCATTAAGAAAAGCACTTAATATTTACACTGTATAAATAGCCAGTGTTGTTGAAAAAAGGGAAACATAAAGTTTCCCTTTTTTGATACAGCAATTAACGGAGTAATTATACATGAAAGTAATTACAAAACAAAGATATGGAGGTCGCTATGAATACAGCGGAAGTGTATGAATTCCCTGTTAAGCAGGAGCAACCACGAGTGGCAGACCTGGACGATGGTTACACTAAACTCGCCAACGAACTGCTGGAGTCTCTTTCATGCTGCAATCTGACAGCCAGACAGTTCCGGGTAATGTTGGCACTGATCAGAAAAACATACGGGTTCGGGAAGAAAAATGACCGGATAGCAGATTCTCAGCTGTCAGAAATTACCGGCCTGTCCCGTCAGAACGTTAACAAGGCAAAGAACGAATTAATTTCAATGAATTACATCGTGAAAGATGGCAATAAGATTGGGGTTAACAAGGAGGTTTCGGCGTGGAAAAATCAACTTAGAGACACTGTCTCTAATCTGGAGACAAAAAAAGTCTCTAAGTTAGAGACAAATGATGTCTCTGGTTTGGAGACACACAAAAGAAATACTTTAAAGAAAAAAGAAAATATATATACCCCTATATCCCCTAAACCTGAAAAACCGGCAAAGCCAGAACCCTTTGATGCAAATGCACACCCGCTGCCTGACTGGTTGAGCCGTGATACCTGGGTGAACTGGGTTACCTACCGGAAAGATCTGAAAAAACCGATCAAGACAAAACAGACACTAAACGGGCTGATATCCAGGCTGACTAAATTTTACGAGGCAGGGTATACACCTGAGAGCGTAATCGACGAATCGATATCAAACGGCTGGACTGGCTTGTTTATGCCGAAATCACCACCAACACGGCCGCGCATTGTCCGGCCTATGCGTGTTCAGCAATTCATACCGGAGGACTTCTGATGGCAACAGCAGCACAGACTCTGGCGAGGTTTAACCGCATGAAGCCGGAGCACATCAAGCCAAAATTCACGAATGCCGCTGAGCTGATGGCGTGGCAGCGTGAGCAGGGCGCTATCGATGCGAAACGGATTGCTGACGAAAACCGTGTGGCTCGACTGCATAAAATCATGGGGCGTTCCGGTATCAGCCCGTTACACCAGGAATGCACGTTTGAGAACTATCTGGTGACAACGCCGGAACAACAGCGGGCACTCAGTAAATCACAGCAGTACGCATCTGAGTTTGGTAAATCATTTGGCGGGTTTATTTTCAGCGGCAATCCCGGCACCGGTAAAAACCATCTGGCAGCGGCTATCGGCAACCAGATAATCCGGAACGGGAAAAGCATTCTGATTGCCACTCTGCCAGACCTGATGATGCGTGTCCGTGAGACATACCAGAAAGGGGCAAAAACTACTGAGTCGCAGCTGATCAGCGACCTGTGTGAAGTGGATTTACTGGTGCTGGATGATGTTGGCGTGCAGCGCAATAACCTGAACGAAGAACTAATTATTTTTCAGGTGGTAGATCGCCGATCATCGAACAAGAAGCCGGTAGGTGTGCTGACCAATCTCAATTTTGACGAACTGGCAAAAGCATTGGGTGATCGGGTTATTGACCGTCTGAGAATGGGATCGCCGACCGTTATCAATTTTACATGGGAAAGCTTCCGCAGGCAGGTTAAGTAGCGTCATAACCCAGGACAGAAGACTTTTTGAAATGATTGGAGCGGCCAGCGGAAATCGAACCCGCATCATCAGCTTGGAAGGCTGAGGTAATAGCCATTATACGATGACCGCAATGGTGGGTCGTGGGAGGCTCGAACTCCCGACCAATTGATTAAGAGTCAACTGCTCTACCGGCTGAGCTAACGACCCGATGAAATTAAAATACACCCGTAAGAAACTAACGGCAACCGATAACCTCAGGAGGCTGAATGCAAAAACAGACATTCCTTCTCAGGAATATACAGATACTCAGAAATCTCAAGGCAGAGCTCGACAATCTCCCGCTTAATGAAGAATTCCCCCTCGAAGTAAAAATATCCGACCCGAAACGAACTCTTCCCCAAAACGACATGTTCCACGCACTGTGCGGTAACGTAGCAGAGCAGGGCATCATATGGGCTGGCAATACGTGGGGATTGCAGGACTGGAAATGTATTTTCGTCTCCGGACATGCAAAGGCTACCGGCCGTGACGGGACGCTTATTCCGGGACTTGAGGGAGAGATTGTACCGCTGGCAAGAGAAAGTACCGCAAACATGAGTAAGAAGCGCATGACAAGCTTAATCGAATATTCGCAGGCGTGGGCTATAGGTGAAGGTATAAAACCCCGCGCCGCACGATACAGGTTTAATCATTACGGACATCAGGAATAGGAGCAGGACGTATGAAAGAACCGCACATACACCGACTTATCATCAATGATGAAGCCGATAATCTCTGCATTTACTACAGGCATAAGGGGTATAACCCGGTGAAGTCACTGAATATCAATCCTCAGTATTTCGACGTTACCGTGTATCTGCCGGTAGTCAAATATCTGAAACCTACACCACGAGCAATGATTAACAGGATGTGGCGATGAATGACGAACAATTCAAAGTATGCGTTGACATAATCAGGGCATGTCGCGATCTGGATTCTTTCACCAATCACGAGGCTGGGCTGCACACGGGGAACTCAGCAGAATTCATTAAGTGGTTTACCAACAAAATGCTGTATATCGGATGTTTGCGAAAAGTCGGCACAACCAGGCACAATCGCCATGTGAGTCAGTTATTTGCAATATCACCAGATGCTGTCACCAGACTGTATCGCTACATGCGTGAATCCAGTGGTGAGTTAGTGTCGGGTGGTGAGCAGAGTGAGAGAAAGCGAATCGAATTTTGCGGGAAGGTGGTCAGCAAGGCATACATTGAGCCGGGGTTCGGTCGGTCAGATGTTACCTGGTTCGACTCGCTAGTGCAGGGAGTCAGGAGAAGAAATGGTAAAGCCCGCCGGAGCGGGCGACTGGTGTCAGCGGACAACTAAAACTGAGGTTTTGGCATAACGGACGACTGCCGCAGCAGTGGAGCCGAGTAGATAGGTAGAAATACTCGGACGACGGGAGCCGATGATAATCAGGTCTGCACTAATAGCTTCGGCACGTTCAAGTATTTTGTCTTTTGGGCGACCAATTACGATATATCTGTCTGCTCTGTCCTCCGGCAAACTGAATTTCCTGATTATCTCGCCTAATTCTTTCTTTGTGGAATCTATCAGTCGCTTTTCCAGATCCGCGACAGACAAACCACTTTCAAAACCACCATATGGGAATGCTGGTATAACCGCAAGAAAATGGATACGGGCATCTTCAAGTTTAGCGAGGCTTTCAACATGAGGAGTAACCATATCAGTGAGTTCTTTTTCCCATACATCAATCGGAACAAGGATATTTTTGTACATAGTTCCTCCGATATTCATTATTCACTCAGATTAATAATAGACCAGATTGGCTAAAAAGTGAGCAAAAAACGTTCAGCAGTTATTAATCAATGATCTTCGGAAAAAACTCCACTTTGCACCTAAAGCATGGTGGGTTCGCGTAATTATTTATTACAGGGGAGGGTTTGATGAACTGCGCAATATGCGGCGAAGGACTGGCCGACGATGAAGTTTATGTTTGCGACCAGTGCGCCGGTGAATGTCCGCATCTGGAAGTAGTCGAGAAGATAAAAGGAGATGGTGAGAGTGGCAAAGCAACCGCGGCGAAAATACCTGATATGCCGAGAATGGTTTCACCCGAAATTCAGTAACGAATGGTGGTGCTGTCCGGAGCATGGCGCTGAGTTGGCTATAAAGCGACGAAGCAGGGAAAGGGAAAAGGCTGAAGCCAAATTAAGAAAGGAGCAGCAGCAAAAAGAACGTGAAGCAAAAGATAAATTAAAAATCAGCAAGTTAGCAGTAAAACCCACCTCATATTTCCGGCAGCAAGCACAAACAGCGTTTAACCAATTCATCAGACTCAGAGACCGCGATGAACCATGCATCAGCTGTGGTGAACCTAATCCGCCTGATTTACATGGTGGACAGTGGGACTGCGGTCATTTTCTGTCTGTAGGGTCACATCCTGAGCTGCGGTTTGAGGAGCGAAATGCCTATAAGCAATGTAAATCATGCAATGCGGGGGCCGGTAAATTCTCACACAAAAATAACACTGTAACGCAGAAATACGAGTTACGGCTGATTGAAAAATTTGGACAGGAGTTAGTTGACTGGTTACGCGGTCCGCATGAGATACCGCACTGGAAGCGGGAAGACTATATCCGTATACGCGATGAGTACCGTGCGAAAGTGAGGGAGTTAAAGCGTAAGACCTGAAATTACACCGATACCTGAACACTACGGTAATCAGGCGACACTGGCGACTGAGTTGAAAATAAACCGGTACACAGTCAGGACGTTTCACCGGGATACCTGGTGCGAAGCGTACATAATCTACATCGGTGTGCTTATGACCGAGTTCGAGATGAAAGGTATACAGAAGTGAGAACAATGAGAGAGAAACATTGGAGCAACACTACTCTTCAGGGCAACTATACGGGAAGCGTCATTTCTGTTTTATCGGAAGATATTAAACCTCATAGCCTGCAAAATAACGAGGTAATGTATGCGTGATATTCGCCAGGTGTTAGAACGGTGGGGGGCTTGGGTTGTTGATAATCAGGAATCAGTATATTGGTCACCAATTGCTGCCGGGTTTAAAGGGCTGATCCCTGAAAAAGTTAAGAGTCGTCAGCAATGTACTGATAATGATGCACTGGTGATATCCGGCATTATGGCAAAACTGAACATCCGCAACAGCGATATGCATGATCTGCTTTTTGATTACTATGTTTTCGGTAAGACGTTTATTCAGTTGGCCAAGAAATACGGGTGCTCAGACACTCACATAGGAAAAAAACTCCAGAAGGCAGAAGGGCTGGTGGAAGGAATGCTCATAATGGGAGATGTAAAACTGGAAATGGACGGTACATCACATCATGGAGGTATGCGGACATTTATGAACAAATTACATGATTTAAAAATTAATGCTTTACGATCGTAAAAAAGACGCTATTGTGATCAGAGTTATTTCTGTGTCGTATTGATTACAAACTGAAACCCCGTTTTTACGGGGTTTTTTTATGTTGATAAACAGATAAGATAATTTGTTAAAATCAGTCGTGATTTACGTGTAGTGATACGTAACATCTGAGGGATAAAATAATAAAGTTTGCTATTTGTGATCATCTGTGGCTTAATGGCGTCACTGGTTTGGAAGTACAGGCCTATTTATGCTAGTCAGTTTAAAGTCGTTCACCATTTAGCGTTATCCTCGATACCACTTCATTGCGAATTCCTTCTAATTAATTCCCATAAGTAAAAATAAAAAACAAACCTCATATGCCTTATGGCAATCAAAAAATTAAAGGAAATTCTATGTCTAATACAATGACTGGTTCAGTAAAATGGTTTAACGAATCGAAAGGTTTTGGCTTCATCACTCCGGCTGACGGCAGCAAAGATGTGTTTGTTCACTTCTCTGCGATCCAGAGCGACAGCTTCAAGACATTATTTGAAGGTCAGAATGTTACCTTCAATATTGAAGACGGGGCAAAAGGTCCGTCTGCATCAAATGTGGTGGGTCTCTAAGGCGCACCAATGATAATAGCACTGTTTTTTCAGTGCCCCTGTTGCAGTGGAACACAATACCGGACTTCGCACTTTGATGTTTCTGCATCAAATCCGCATGGTGCAAAATGCATTTTTTGTAAAACGGTGATGCGGTTGTCCAGGCAATAGAAAAACTAAATTCCAAGGCCTGATAATATTATCAGGCCTTTTTATTATGCAGTAATTATTACTTATCAGGAAAAAATGTATTCTCTGAATAAATTTTCTATCAGGCTTCTTCACCCAAGGTACATTTTAACCTGGATTGGTATCCTGTTGCTTTTCTGTTTTGTTCAGATGCCTTATCCATGGCTTGTGTTTTTAGGCGATAAGTTAGGTCGTTTTTCTGGTTTGTTCCTGAAAAGGCGGGTATCCATAATTAAAAAAAATTTAGAATTATGTTTTCCTGACAGAAATAAAATCCAGATAGAGAGTATGGTTGCAAGCAACCTGTCATCTTTAGGGATTGCATTATTTGAAACCGGTATTGCCTGGTTCTGGAATGACAAAAAAATTAATGAAATATTTAGAGTAACGGGTTGTGATAACTTTAATGATGTATATGACAAAAATAATGGTGTTTTAATTATTGGTATTCATTCCATGTCGCTGGAACTTGGGGGCAGAGTTATGGGGCTGTGTTTTCCTGTAAATGCTATGTATCGTCCCCACAACAATAAAGCAATGGAGTATATACAAACAAGATGCCGAAGCCGCTCCGGAAGCGGGATGATCGACCGTAAGAATCTGAAGTTTATGGTATCGGAACTAAAACGCGGGCAGGCTATTTGGTTTGCTCCGGATCAGGACTTTGGAACTAAAGGTACTATCTTCGCCCCTTTTTTTTCGGTAGCTAATGCTTCTACATCAAAAGGAGTGGCAGCTATAGCCAAATTATCGAAGTCACCGATACTTACTGCAACGATGATAAGAAATAATGAAAGTGGTAAGAGGCCTTATGAATTAATAATTGGTAAAGAAATTGCTGATTTTCCGTGTGGAGATGACCTGGCAGATGCTGAGAAACTAAATCAGATTATTGAGGCAGAAATCATGCATGCTCCGGACCAATACTTGTGGGCACACAGAAGGTTTAAGACCAGACCTCCGGGAGAAAATTCTCTGTACAAATAAGTTACAAAGATTGTCATTGAATGATCTCTGTATCACATTGCTTATAAACAAAAACTTCGTATTGCGGGTTTTTATACTCATGTTGATGAAGTTGATTATTTATTGTAATCACGTGTAAGTAAGACAGTTAAAGAAATAGAATGTGGTAAACTGTATAAACACATTTCATATCAGCTGACGTTTAGCAAGTTCCGTACCTTCGGTTCTTTATTTTTGTATTCTATAAAAAATAGATGTGATATTGACGAGGGAAACCTCAGGAGCCATCATGTCAGGGTTGAGCCAATCAAAGTTAATAAGTCGGTTGCTTCAGTGGATCAGCAGTGCGGCACTGTTACTTTTGGCAATTATATTGATTGTTTTTTTGATAAAAGAAACAATTATCCTTGCTGCTTTGTTATTTAAAAAAATGACCCGGTGTCGCTGTATTCATTAGTTGATGGGATAATTATATATTTTGAATTTATTGCATTAATAATCAAGTACTTTCAATCAAACTATCATTTTCCGCTGCATTATTTTTTATATATAGCAATAACAGCGGTTATCAGGCTGGTAGTAGTCGAACATAAACAACCATCATTATTAATCGTATATTCAATTACAATTCTGATATTAGTATTTGCTCTTTATGTAGCTAATACTGAAAAACCAATTCTTAAAAGAAAAAAGGTAAACTGCGAAGCTGAGTAATATCAGGTAAATAAAAAATCCGTGCCAAGACGATGTGGTATAGTAGTGTTGTCAATACCGTGCCGTTGGCTCAGTCTGGGAGCTGACTTTACAACCGTAAGGTTATTTTCTTTACCGGTGAATCAGAGAAATGAGCGGCACTCACGGGACTATGTTCCAGAGGAGTATCTATGTTTAACCCGTTTCAATTTGATACAGTGTTCCGTTTATTTCAATGGTTATCAGTTTCTGCTTTGCTGGTGTTAGCCATTGTGTTGATGGTTGTTTACTTTGCATAAATCACATTTGAAGTATGTGTAAAACTATCCACAGATTACTTGTGTTATGTAAATGTCAGGAATAAATTGATACAAAACATCACCATCCATAAAACGGCCATTATATTTTTAAATTAAAATTTGATTATCTTGTTTTTTGGGGGGGCGTATTGATTTTATCTGCTATACTTAAAGAGTAAAAGATGAAGACGGGGAGACTAGGTGCTCCACCAGAGTCTTTTCAGCCTCATCAGTTATGGTGGGGCTTTTTATTATGTAAATACGTGTAAAGTCGACATCTCTGTTTTTATTTTGTGCCAATATTATTTCTTAACAGAGGGAAATTATTGTGCCTAATATGAAAACAGAAGTAATTGTTGTTCGCCTGACCAAAAAAGAGAGAGCGCTCATGGATGCGGTAAAAACTAAACCACTGCTTTCAGATTGGATGAGAGAATTAGCGCTTGCTGAATTGAATAAACAAGAGGACTGTAATGCATAATATTCTGTTTTTTTGTTTAAAAAAAGATGTACCAGATCCATGGTGTGGCAGGAACAGTTGTCTGGCTGGATTCTTATGACAGGGAATCAGTAGATTTTTTAATTTTTAAAATCCCTGTTAATATGTTATTCCTGTTTTTATAAGTATAAAGAATAACAGGCGGGGCATATGGATTATTATTTAACGTTGACTGAGAGTGATAGTAGTTTTGTTTTACATAAAATTACATGTCAAAAGTTACAGCAGGCTAAAAGTACAGCGTATGTCGGATATTTCTGGGGAGAGCATGCAGCTATTCAGCAGGCTGTTGTTATAGCAAAAGGGCCTGTTGTTTTATGTTCGCTATGCCTGAGTCAGGATGATAAAAAACCATAATGATAGCTCACATATTCAATTCTGTTGAATCACCGGATAGAGCATTAGTTGTGTACAAAAAAACCGCAAACAGCAACCGGGGAAAGAGTAAGTATATACCAACAACATAACTAAGATGTATTGTTTACAATTGTAGTGCGTCATTTAGATTAAGAAAGGTTGTATAATATTTGTTTAAATTCCAAAGGTCGCCTTTTGCGGCCTTTTTCGTTTATATTGCCACAGCATCAATTACCTTATTATCACTTAACATAAGAGCTGTACGCGGTTTTTTATTCATGGCAATAATAAGAGCACAGGAATACGACAGGCTCATTACCTAATCCGTATTCGGTCACAGTGCTCTTCTTATTGCTTTCCCGCCTCTGGTGGGATTCCGAATAATGCCGCAGCCGCCTCACTTTAACCTGTTTAAAACATATAACCCGGTTGCGGGATTTCCCTATCACTCAACATACGGAACACTCCGCAGGGGGTGGATATGCGCATGTCTGACAAATATTCCAGCCCTACAGCATACGCCTGGGGGCTTATAACCTCTACCTTTGGCATTTTATCTCTGGATCAGTGGGCTATTGTTGCCGGGATCATCTGTACCGTCGGTACGTTCCTGGTGAACTGGTATTACAAACGGAAGGAATTCCAGTTGAAAGCAGGTGAACATCATGAATAAAGGCCTGGTAAAAAAAGCAATGGCGGCAGTGTGTGGCGGGGCAATAGCTGTTGCACTTGTACTGGTCCCGGTGTTTGAAGGCATGAGGTATAAGCCTTATCAGGATGTCGCCGGAGTATGGACAGTGTGTGCCGGGCATACAGGGCCGGATATTCAGCAGGATAAGATTTATACGCAGGCAGAATGTGATGCGCTGCTGGAAAATGATCTGGCTATCGTGGCGAAAGGGGTAGACCGACTTATCCGTGTTGATATTCCTGTCTATACCAGAGGGGCGATCTACTCATTTGTCTATAACACAGGTCTGGGCGCTTTTTCCCAGTCAACTCTGCTCAGAAAACTGAATGCTGGTGACAGAGCCGGAGCCTGTGGCGAAATGAAGCGCTGGGTTTTCGCAGGGGGTAAGCCGTGGAAAGGGTTGATGACACGTCGAGAAATAGAGGAGGTCGTATGCCACGGAATCCTTTGACGCTGCTCATCATTGCTATCATCCTGCTGACTACCGTTCTGCTGTCGATTTGTTATCTGT
Organism: Morganella sp. GD04133; assembly: GCF_029835375.1. Classification (NCBI taxonomy): domain Bacteria; kingdom Pseudomonadati; phylum Pseudomonadota; class Gammaproteobacteria; order Enterobacterales; family Morganellaceae; genus Morganella; species Morganella sp. GD04133. Next base: position 11,797 of record NZ_JAODZS010000055.1, read on the forward strand.
ATTCACTCCCGAATCACTGTAAACCGCTGCCTGACAACCCGCTGGACGGAGTGATCCATTATGAGTGTGAAGTGCTATGAACTGGAAAGAGGCGGTAATTGCCGCGCTGTTTATTGTTGCCGCCTGGTGGGTATATGACACCTACCGGGATAACCAACAGCTGAAAGTGAGTAACACAGCACTATCAGGCCAGTTATCAGCACAGCAGGCGATAAACACCACCACGCTTTCAGCTGTTGCCATCAGAGATCGCGCAGCAATCGGCAACATCAAAGCCAAACAGACTGAGGGTACAGAGCATGTCAACGTTAAGACGGTTATCAAAACTGTTTTCAAAGACAGTGAATGCGCTGCTGTTCCTGTTCCCGCTGATGCTGTTAACGAGCTGCGCAGATACGCGACCGGAATTAATACCCGCACCGGTGATACCGATTCCGCCACAACTGACCGCTGATTGTGAGCAGGTAGAGATACCGGATGATCTGACGTTCGGTGGTGCTGTTGAGCTGTTGGCTGATGCCATGAAATACATTGCCAACTGTAATCACGATAAGAGGGCAATACGGGAGATAGAAGCGGAGAGGCAAAAAAAAAGCCCCAGAATAAAGGGGCGCATATGGAAGATTCAGGAAATAGTTATTGTTATTTTCGTACTGAGTATACCCTCAGAACTTCTGTAATTTCAATGCGATTAAAAAATCAAAAAATCCTTGTAAAACAGTGATGTAATGCAATTGAAGAAGAGTGTTTATTTTAACTACGATGTTCAATATGCAGGCAACCTCGCGTACTAATCAACAACGCTTGACTATAAGGATTTCGAGGCTCGCTGTATTCAGGCTTTCGGCAAATCAGGGATGCGAATGATTTATCCTGCTGACCAACCACATAACTATGCAGTAACACTCCAATAGACTGCCCGGTGGTATTTTTTATGTCCTATGCTCAGATATGAGCAACGAACCATTTTATCAAACTCTGCAAACGGTCGTTTACGGGTGGTGTTAATGGAGACTTATGAAAGTCTGCCGCCATCATGTAGTATCGGGGTACATGCCACAATGGTGAGAAATTGTATGATTCTGCATAATGTGCTTAAAACTATATACATAGACAATGGCGACAATGATTTTTTGAAATATGAAATCATGGGGGAGCACGGTGGCGATGTAACAATAGCGATCGTATCAGCGGAAATTAAGTTAGCAGTTGGCGGAATAGAGTGTTATCTGTGGGCTAAAGTCGGAGAGCTAACATTTGAGTACCTTGACCCGCCAAAGAGAGGGTCATTCCAGCAGACTGTAGCAATGGAATCTCCGCCGGGGAGAAGTATCAGCACCGTAATGCGGGAATGCAAAAAACACAGAGCTACCTGGCAAAGACCGTAACAAATACATAACCCGCTCCGGCGGGTTTTTTATTGGGGAAATCTATGCCACCACGTATACCACGCGCCTGTCGCAAGCGAGGCTGCGCAAAGACAACCACAGACCGCAGCGGATACTGCGAAGAACACCGCAATACAGGGTGGGAGAACCATCAGCAGGGCAAGAGCCGACACGAACGTGGCTACGGCACCAAATGGGACAGGCTGCGGCTGGTGGTTCTGAGCAGGGATAAGCACCTGTGCCAGCAATGCCTGCGTGAAGGACGGGCAACCGAAGCAGGGACAGTCGATCACATCACACCTAAAGCACATGGGGGAACCGATGCGGAAAGCAATCTGCAAAGCCTGTGCTGGCCCTGCCATTACCGCAAGACAGCAACGGAACGCAACCGCACCTGAATCACTTCGGCACACAGGGGAGGGGGAGGACAAATCCCTGCAGCTTTACCTATCCGGGACCGCCGCCTTGCCTTTTTTCACATCGCCGCAGGTTAGAAAACTTTTTTCCGAGTTCTCCGGAGGGGTATTAACAGGAGAAAACGATTATGCCGGGACCACCGAAAACCCCGTCACACCTGCGTTTGGTCAGAGGTAACCCATCAAAACGCCCAATCAATAAAAAAGAACCAAAACCGCCTTCAGGGGTACCCCCAACACCGAAACATTTTACCAAGCAGGGGAAATACTGGTTTAAGCGAATTGGGGAAGAACTCGATGCCATGGGCGTGATGAGTTCGATGGATGCCAAAGCACTGGAGCTGCTGATCGAGGCGTACACCGAATACCGCCAGCACTGCGATACGCTGGACGAACAAGGCTACACCTACACAACACAGAGTGATGGCGGTCCACTGATAAAAGCGCACCCCGCGGCGGCAATGAAAGCTGATGCATGGAAACGGATCCGCGCGATGCTCTCCGAGTTCGGTATGACCCCGGCAGCCCGCCAGAAGGTAACGATTAACACACCAGCCGAAGAAGATCCTTTCGAGGCATTTCTGAAACAAAGAAAATGATGAATGGCAACCGTAGCAGACGGGATCCGGTACGCCGAGCAGGTGGTTGCCGGAGAAATAGTTACGGGCGAACTGATACGCCTGGCGTGTCAGCGGTTTCTTGATGATCTGGAATACGGCCCTGAGCGCGGTATTTATTTCATGGAGGAACGCGCCCGGCATATTCTGGATTTTTACCGGTTCGTCCCGCATGTCAAAGGGGCACTGGCAGGTAAGCCGATCGAGCTGATGCCGTGGCATACCTTTATTCTGATTAATATTTTTGGTTTTGTGATCCCGCTGGTTGATGAACTCACCGGCGAGGCTCAGTACGACGATGACGGGGATCCGGTGCTGGTTCGCCGGTTCCGGACGGCCTATAACGAAGTTGCACGTAAAAACGCTAAATCCACTCTCTCATCCGGTATCGGTCTGTACATGACCGGCGCTGACGGTGAGGGTGGCGCCGAGGTTTACTCGGCGGCCACCACCCGTGACCAGGCGCGTATTGTGTTTGAAGATGCAAAAAACATGGCCAAAAAGGCCAAGAGCTCACTTGGCCGCCTGTTTGAATTTAATAAGCTGGCGATTTACCAGGAGCGGTCTGCATCCAAGTTTGAGCCGCTGTCCAGTGACGCAAATAACCTCGACGGCCTGAATATTCACTGCGGCATTGTGGACGAACTTCATGCCCACAAAACCCGTGATGTGTGGGATGTGCTGGAAACCGCGACCGGTGCCCGTCTTCAATCCCTGCTGTTTGCGATCACCACAGCGGGATTTAACCGCGAGGGCATCTGCTACGAACTGCGGGATTACGCCATCAAGGTGCTGCGGGGCGTGGTGGAGGATGACACCTTTTTCGCGGCAATTTACACACCGGATGAGGATGATGACCCGTTCGATGAAAGCATCTGGATAAAAGCCAATCCGGGGCTGGGGGTCTGTAAGCGTTTTGACGATATGCGCCGCCTGGCGAAAAAGGCAAAAGAGCAGATTGCGGCCCGGCCTAATTTCCTGACCAAGCACCTCAATATGTGGGTGAATGCCGAATCCGCCTGGATGGATACCGGTAAGTGGGACAGCTGCCCTGAAAATGCGCCGGATGATGAGCTGAAAAATTACCCGGTCTGGGTTGGTGTGGATCTGTCAAACAAAATCGATGTGACCGCAGCCGTTAAAGTGTATGAGGATCCGCGCGGACAACTGCATATGAAGTGCAAATTCTGGCTGCCGGAGGACAGAGTAGTGACTGCACCGAAGCATATCGCTGACCTGTACCGGAAATGGGGAGCTGCCGGTTATCTTGAACTGACGGACGGTGAGGTTGTCGATCACGACATCATCAAAGCCGACATTCTGGCATGGTGCGAAGGTGAGGATTTACGTGAACTCGGTTTTGACCCGTGGAGTGCCGTTCAGTTCTCCCGCCGCCTGGCGGAAGAAGGCATTCCGCTGGTGGAGGTGGCGCAGACGGTGAAAAACCTGTCTGAATCGATGAAAACCGTTCAGGCCGATGTATATTCCGGCAAATTTCACCATGACCACAACCCGGTAATGTCCTGGATGATGTCTAACGTGACGGTAAAACCGGACAGAAATGACAACATTTTCCCGAACAAATCGACACCGGAAAACAAAATTGACGGGCCGTTTGCCCTGTTTACTGCCAAATCACGCCAGTTGGTGAACGGCGGGGAACAGGAACAAAGTTTGTCCGATGTTTTATCTTCCAGGGGCTTACGTTCACTCTGAGGAAATCCAATGAAATTACTGACTATTACCGCCCTGCTGGTGGGGGTTGCGGGTGCCTGTCTGCTGGCGTTCGGTGCCTGGCTGCTGATGCCTGCTGCCGGGTTTATCACTGCCGGCGGTTTATGCCTGCTCTGGTCATATCTGGTATCAAGATCAGCGGGAAGCCTGAATAACAACGGAGGATCATAATGTTCTTTCCCGGTTTATTCAGAAAATCCGATACGGGTATGAGTTCGTCAGAGCTCAGCGAAATGATCGGTCTGACCTATGATACCTATTCCGGCCGTCGCGTCAGTCCGCAACTGGCGATGCAGCTTACCGCAGTATTCAGCTGCGTTCGCGTGCTGGCGGAGTCAGTCGGCATGCTGCCGTGTTCTCTGTATGAACAGCTGGAGACAGGCAACCGCCGGGCTGTCCGTGAACGGCTTAACCGGCTTTTATCTGTAAACCCCAATAATTACATGACACCGCAGGAGTTCTGGGAATTACTGATCGCCTGCCTGTGTCTGCGCGGCAATTTTTATGCTTACAAAGTCAAAGCGCTGGGTGAGGTGGTGGAGCTGCTGCCGCTGGATCCGTCTTCAGTTACTCCAAAACTGAACAGTAAGTGGGAACCTGAATATCAGGTTACTTTTCCGGACGGAAGGCACGACACGCTGACACAGGATGATATCTGGCATGTGCGGATTTTCACCCTGGACGGATTAACCGGACTCAGTCCGATAGCGTATGCAAAACAGGCGGTCGGGCTGGGGCTGGCAACGGAGGAGCACGGCTCACGTCTGTTCGGGAACGGCGCGGTAACCAGCGGTGTCCTGCAAACTGACCAGTACCTGAAAGACGATGCCTGGGAGCGGCTGAAAACCGACTTTGAAAACCGGCATCAGGGACTGGCTAATGCACATAAACCCATGATCCTTGAGATGGGCCTGAAATGGCAGCAAATCAGCATGACATCGGAAGACGCACAGTTCCTTGAGACCCGCAAATTCCAGCTGGAGGAAATCTGCCGTATTTTCCGTGTGCCGCTGCATATGATTCAGAACACAGATCGGGCTACCTTCAATAACATTGAGAATCTCGGGATTGGTTTTATCAATTATTCTCTGGTGCCTTATCTGACCCGAATAGAACAACGTATCAATGCCGGACTGGTGAAACCATCAAAACAGGGTGTTTTTTACGCGAAATTCAACGCAGGGGCATTGTTACGCGGAGATATGAAATCACGGTTTGATGCTTATGCCACCGGTATTAACTGGGGGATCTATTCACCCAATGAATGCCGGGAACTGGAAGAGCTCAACCCGCGTGAAGGTGGTGATATCTGGCTGACACCGATGAACATGACCACAAAGCCTGAGAGCAGCCCGGAAAAAGAGGAAAAGCAGGATGTCGATAATGACTAAACAGCGGCTGGACATACCGCTGAAAATAAAGTCGGTCACTGAAACCGGCGAGTTTGAAGGATACGGATCGGTTTTCGGTGTGAAGGACAGCTACAGCGATATTGTTGTACCGGGTGCTTTTCAGGCATCACTTAATGAATGGCGGGAGAAGGGCGGTCTTCCGGCCATGCTCTGGCAGCACCAGATTTCCGAACCGGTCGGTGTGTATACCGAAATGCGGGAGGATGATACCGGCCTGTATGTCAAAGGGCGGCTG
>NZ_JAODZS010000056.1:0-17418 GCF_029835375.1 Morganella sp. GD04133
GCGCTTACCGTGCAGTGCGCCGTCATAAAATTTCAGGTCATTTTTGACATGCGCCTCATTCAGCAGGGTGGCGAGGACTTCCGGTACGGATTGCTGGCGGAAAATGCGGCTGTCCTGATTGAGTGTCATGATCCACATTTCCGGGCGGATCATAAACTGATACCAGGTTTTGTTGCCGTCAGTATTACCCTGTTCGGCGGAGGCCAGCAATCCCTGCACGGTACGGACCTTAACGCCGTTGCGGATGACTGTCAGTGAGGCGACAGAACCGAGACAGGCCTGAAAATCGACTGGACGGCAGCAGGCTGACGGCAGAAACGGATAAGGAAAATAAGGCAGAAAGCGTTTCATCCAGGGTGAACGCGGTCACCCGGAAAGTGTTTTCCGGCAGCCGCCCGATTTTACAGGTAAAGACCAGTCCGGAATTGCCCGGCAGCAGATCAGAAAGAGAAGGAACCACAACAACTCCGTACAGTAACAGTCACGGACAGTCGTTACCCGGACGTCCGCAGAGAGAACAAAAACGATCCGTCCGGATAATGGCCGGACTATATTGACAGTACTTCGATTGACGCCCACCTGACATGCCTGCAACTGCATGCTGTTATCAGTCAATGCACATGGTGCTGAACCGCGGGATAATAAATTTCACTTATCGATCTGTAAAGATCCGGAGGAAGGTCCGAACCTCACAGAATGAGTGACTCAGGTCAATGCAATCCCAAAAAACAGAATATCAGACTACTCACCAATCCAATTAAGACGTTGGCGGTGTAATAATCCGGAATATAAAAATGACAAACCATCCTGTTTTTTTAAGATAACGCGATAACTCACTGTAAATAATAAATAAAATAAACTTTTCTTTGGTGAACACAGAAATAAAATATGTAACAAAATAAAAAATCGCTATAACAACATGAATAATAACAATAAAAATAAAGTATCATCAAAACCATACAAACAATCCGTGCTTTCCGCTCTGCCGCAGGCGACATAACCGGATAAAAACATTATATTCTGCTGTTTTATTTTTATTTCACTATGTTATGCCATTCCTGAATCAGCCACGGCGATACCGCCAGTCCCTGTATCTGCGGGTCGTTTCCCTTTGAACTCATTTACGCATATCGCTTATCATGAGGAGGCAATCAATAACGTGCGTATTTTTCACTCTGGCCATTTTTGCAATAAGCCCGGGAATGGTGCAATTTTAATGCGAGTCTTAGATCTGAAGTGTGCTGATATTTTCCTTTTTTACTAATACAATTAGTATTAATATAATCTTACATTAAAATAATTTACATCTGATTACTCATTATATATATTCCCGCCCCTTATAATTTCAGGTAATGGTAAATATATGGATTGGTACTCATACGCTATTAATATTAACTACTTTAACTTTAAAGGCAGAGCCAGACGAAAAGAGTATTGGATGTTTACTCTGATCAATAACGCAATTATCGTTTCTCTTTATCTTGCCACACTTTATTTTTCAGATCTTTACTCCCGGGATTTTAATACCATCAGTCTTGTATTAACGGTATTTTTTGTGATTTATATCATTGTGACATTTATTCCCTCTCTTTCGGTAACAGTCCGTCGTTTACATGATACCGGCAGATCAGGCTGGTGGTTATTGGCCTTATTAATACCCTTTGGTGGTATTATTATTTTTGTATTTTCTTGTCTGGATAGCCATCCCGGGGACAACAGATTTGGCCCGAACCCTAAAACTAATCATCCTGTTGCACCGTAAAAACCGGATGGCGTATTAAATATTCCCTGTATAAAACGCCCCGGCAATAATCTGTCCGTCTCCGGACACTATCAATAATGCCGGTAATGAATTAACAAAATATAACACCCATAAGTAAAATAGTTAAAGATGGCAGGCTATTAATGCCATGTCAGTAATATCTATCTGGAGTAAAAATGAAAGTTGCCCATCTGATTAACCTCTCCGGTTTTGGTGGTGTTGAAAAACGCTTTTCTATGTTTATAGAGAATAGTCAGTTTGATAACACAATTATATGCTGTAGTAACAGAATTGATGACAAAATATCTGACTTATTTGACGATAAAAAAATTACCTTCGCTAACAGAATTTTTAACAACGTCAATATAAAATACCCGACTGCCTTACGAAAAAAAGTCCTTATTGCCAGAATAAACACGTTACAGCCTGATATCTTAGTCATATGGGATTTCATGCCACGTATAGACCTGAGTGAAATAAAATGTAAGAAAATATATTATGATTGCGGATGCGGGTGGCGATATCCGCAAAATAAAAAAACAGATGACTTTTTCAAAAATATCGACAGCGTTATATCCAACAGCAACGCGTCTAAAAGAATCATCCAGTTGCGATATAATTTCAATAAGGATATCAACGTTGTTCTCAATAGGCTGAATATGCCGATATCACCGGAACCGAGAGAAATATCTGATGAAAAAATTGTTCTCGGGACCGCATCAAGACTGGTTGGGATCAAAGGTATCGGGATATCCATACTGACGGTAAAAGAACTGTTAGATAATGGCGTTAATGCATTCCTGATTATTGCTGGTGCCGGTGACAACAGGAAAGAACTTGAGAAGCTCACAGAACGTCTTTCACTACAAAAAAATGTCATGTTCATGGGTTATCAGTCTGATATGAGTGATTTTTATGATGAAATCGATATATACCTCAGTACGCCGGTGACTGAAGCTTTTGGCCTTTCCTGCATCGAAGCAATGTCTCATGGGATCCCTGTTATATATCCATTGATTGACGGGCAACCGGAAGCTATTAAAAATGAATATAGCGGTATAGCCATAAAACCGACTCTCTTACCGGATGAGTATAAAGAAAAAACAAATATCAATATTGACTTTCCCTATGATGTCTATGATCCGACTGATGATAAATTAACATCAATTAAACTTATATCACCTTCTGATTGTATGGATGCGATTCACCATATCATTAATAACTATCATGAACTGAGTAAAAACGCCCTTGTATGGTCAGAAAATACGATGGATTTTCCGTTTTTTATTAATGAGTTTGAATCAGCAATCGTCGGTTGAGCACGATAAAAAAAACCTGCTCAGTGAGCAGGCTTTGCGATGGATTATCCGAGGATAAAACCCTGGTATTTGACAGGGTATTTAACCTTTGTTTAAGTTTATCCCGTTACTATCACTAAGATTGTTCTTATATCAGATTCAATCACTTTTCTTACTATTATTCCAATTTATACCAACTCTTTCAGCCCGTTTCCCCCACGGTTTCGGGCTATTTTTTTATACCATTAACTCAGCACTGAGCTTCTTCGCATGCCGGGAGTTGATTACGTTAAACTAATAAGACTGATACTCATTATGGAATAGCATTGGATCCATATACATAAGTGATGCTTTTGTCTGAGAAAAATCCTCAGTTTCCGGTTCCGGGAATAAAGCCTCATAAGGAACACCAAATATATTTATTATCTTAAATACAATACTGGCATCTATTTTATTGATTCCCCGCTCATACCTTGATATCTGTTGCGGGGATATTCCCAGCTGATTTGCTAATGCTTTCGTTGTCATACCGTTACGGTGTCTTAAGCTGCGGATATTCTGACCTACAATAAAATTTATATCTTTCACAATGTCTCCTAATCAACACCTATTAAGAGTAATCCATGCCGCGATTGACAACAAACAAAACGACCAGAAACTGATCAAAATATCGCTTTTGTTTAGCTTTTATTTAATTTAAGGTTACATTTTCTTACTGTTTCATCCTGCATGATTGACCCGCCGCCTGCTTCTGATGTCAGCACCGCCCGTTCAGATGAACCATTAACCGTGAAATGGTACCGCGCGTCACCATGATGAAAACACGGCAGGGAAAAACGTATAGGGTTATTTTTAAATTCAGAACACGCATTTTATGTTAGATTTTAGCAAAAATACTCTGTATATTTGTAATTGCATTATTTAGTGCGACCATTTTACTTAAAAGCTTATGTTTTTCATGCCGGTTGCGTTTAACCGGCTTTTTTATGTCTGTGGTTTCTGTTGTTCAGAAGAACCAAACATATGAGCTATCCGGACATCCCGGAGAACTGAATTATTCCCGTCTTAGTGTGTTCAGACCGTTCCGTTTCCGCACCAGAAACCGCGCTTACCTGCCCCGACAGACATCACGTTGCTGCACCATACCCGACGGAGCACTGTCACTGCGGACTGATGTGCGGGGTGATATGGCTTGATATAGCATTAATTCTGATTTGACGGGAATACGTGTTACTGAGGAAAATAGCGATATAACAGCGTGCAAAAGTACGAAAATTTTCTGCTGCAGGGTATTCCGGAGAACCCGCAGAGTACCTTCGGATTTTTTTCGGATGAAAGTCTGATTTACCGGGGGTTGAGGGACTTCAGAAGACGCAGGAAGACGTGAAGATGGCGGAGGAGGAGAGATTCGAACTCTCGGACGGTTTCCCGTCGGCGGTTTTCAAGACCGCTGCCTTAAGCCGCTCGGCCACCCCTCCGCAATGACGAGCACTATAGTCCCCTCCCCGTCCCTTGTAAAGTCCCGGATTGTCTGAATGCCGGAAATTTAGCCATTTCTCAATGTGTTAGCTGATTTTATCATCACAACCACCGCTTTCTTTCTTCTGATGCTTGGGATAGCGGCAGATTTTTGCTACATTTTCATTCTCATTTTCAGCAGGTTCAGATTATGTTTGTGTTTGAAGGGCGTGAAATCGCCACAGATCCCCACGGCTATTTACTCAATGTGCAGGACTGGCAGGAGGCTATGGTGCCGCTGCTGGCTGAACAGGAAGAGATTACCCTGACAGAGCAGCACTGGGAAGTTATCCGCTTTGTACGGGATTTTTATCTGGAATTTAACACCTCACCGGCTATCCGTATGCTGGTGAAAGCCATCACACAGAAGTATGGCGAAGAGCGCGGGAACAGCCGTTATCTGTATCGCCTGTTTCCGAAAGGCCCCGCCAAACAGGCAACAAAACTGGCCGGGCTGCCGAAACCGGTGAAGTGTATCTGACCACCGTTTATTCGTGACGGACACGGAATAGTGTAACGTCCCTGTAATCGCAGGGCGTTGCGATAATCTCCGTCACTTTCGCCCCCGGCGGCCCGCCCGCTTCCAGCCACGCGGTCATGCCGTCCAGCACACTTTCATCACCATACGCCTCAATTTCCACGCTGCCATCCTGACGATTGCGGACAAAACCGGTCACATTATGGCGTTTTGCCCAATAAAACGTTTGATAACGGAAACCGACGCCCTGAACACGTCCGTATACGGTAAAATGTCGTCCAATCTTCATTATGTCGCTCCTTTTTCCGGAAATATCACTATATTTATCTGTATCACTGTCCGCAGGTTGTAATTTTATCCACACCCCGATAACCTGAAATTGTCAGCTGTTGCTGATTGCAGTGATAGGAAACAACTATCTGTTAAGGGATTGAATCTGTCATCAGTACCCCCCATATTAGTAACAGAGCAAAGTTTCTTCGGAGGTGATTATGATGATTTCAAGTAAGTTCGGTATCGGACAACAAGTCCGCCATAAGCTGCTTGGCTACCTGGGCGTGATTGTCGATATTGATGCTGAATACTCACTGGATCAGCCGGAAGAGGACGATATCGCATCCAATATGAACCTGCGCTCTTCGCCCTGGTACCACGTCGTGATGGAAGACGATAACGGTGAACCTATCCATAGCTATCTGGCAGAAGCCCAGATCACCTATGAGATGGATGAAGACCACCCCGATAACATCACAATGGATGAGCTGGCTGAGTCCATCCGTAACCAGTTACTGTCTCCCCGGTTGCGCAATTAATACACGAACAGCCCCGCCACTCACATGCCGGGGCTTTATTTTTGCTTACTTTTCCAGACCCAGACGCGGGATCTCAATTTTCGGACAGCGATCCTCAACAAACAGCATCCCGGCATTTTCCGCCAGCGCTTTCGCCTCACTACTGATAATTCCCTGCTGCAGCCACAGCACGTTCGCTTTTATGGCGATCGCCTCTTGTGCAATACCCGGCGCGGCATCCGCATTCCGGAAAACATCCACCATATCCACCGGCTCCGGAATATCAGCCAGCGAACCATACACCAGCTGCCCGATCAGGGTTTTTCCCGCCAGTTTCGGGTTCACCGGAATCACCCGGTATCCCTGCCCCAGCAAATATTCCATCACATGATAAACAGGGCGATCCGGTTTATCACTCGCACCGGCGACAGCAATTGTTTTTACCTGCTGAAGAATACCGGTCAGAAATGTGTCATTCATAGAAGCCTCTTTTATGATCCTGCGCGACAATCTGAGTTATAGCATACTGAATTGAAAATCACCTGTTGGCGGAACGCTTTTTTTCGCTTATGTTATTGAATAACATTTATTCGCCGGAAAAGAGAGCGTTATGGAATCGACCACCCGAGTACTGACCAGGCATAAAAAAATCGCCCTTGTGGCTCACGATCACTATAAAACCAAATTACTGGCCTGGGTTCAGCGCAATCTGGCTAAATTAGAAAGCCACGAACTGTTCGCTACCGGTACCACCGGTAAGCTTATCAGTCGTGAAACAGGACTTGAGATCACCGGCATGCTGAGCGGGCCGATGGGCGGGGATCAGCAGATCGGCGCAATGATTGCGGAAGGCAAAATTGATGTGCTGATTTTTTTCTGGGATCCGCTCAATGCCGTGCCTCATGACCCGGATGTGAAAGCCCTGCTGCGTCTGGCGACCGTCTGGAATATTCCGGTGGCGACCAATATGTCAACCGCCGATTTTATTATTCACTCGCCGGATTTCGACAATGATGTGGATATTGTTATTCCGGATTACCACCGCTATTTAAGTGAACGCACTCAGTAACGGCGTTTTGCAGCGGCGATGACTGACCGCCGCCGCTTTCCTGTTCAGGGCTTTTTCACCCGGCTGACGCCCATATCCGCCAGTTCTTCCGCGAAGCAGGACGGAGAATCTTTGTCATACAACAGCCAGACCTGTTTTTTTGCCCTGGTCAGCGCCACATACATCAGGCGGCGCTCTTCCGCATGCATAAATTCCTCTTCCCGCGGCAGTAATCCCTGCTCAATGACCGATTCCCGCGCCGCCGCCGGGAAACCGTCCCGTTCATCGGTCAGCCCGGTAATAATCACGTAATCTGCCTGCTGACCTTTTGAGGCATGCATCGTCATAAACCGGATATTAAGATGCGGCCAGCGGGTAGCCGCTACCGACAGAATCTCCGGTTTAAGGTGGTGATAACGTGCCAGGATCAGAATCGTCTCTGCTTCGGTCACATAACCGCTCATTTTATTCAGCAATGCTTCCAGCTGGCTGTCCGGCAGTAACAGAACCGCTTTTTTATCCCCTTTCATCAGGCTGTTCAGCGGTTTGGTCAGCTGCTGCGGGTTACGCTGAATAAAGCGGTTGGCAATTTCCCCGATACGGCTGTTAAAACGGTATGTGGTGTCCAGCGCACACTGCCCGCCCTCACCGAAGACCGCGCTGAAATCCGTGGTCAGTGTCAGTTCCGCGCCACTGAAACGGTAAATGGCCTGCCAGTCATCACCGACAGCAAACAGTGTGGTCTGCGGATTCTGAGCCCGCAGCGCGTGGATCAGTTTTGCCCGCAGGGGTGAGATATCCTGGAATTCGTCCACCAGCACCGCTTTCCACGGCGAGATAAAGCGCCCTTTTTCAATCAGGTTCACCGCCTGATGGATAAGCCCGGAAAAATCTGTCGCTCCCTCGTCTTTCAGGGCACTTTTCCAGGCTTTTAAAAACGGGGCCATCAGTTTGATTTGTTTTGTGAATTCGGGCGCGATATCCGGCGGGGCGGATTCAATCATCACTTTCTGGCTGCCGCCGTTCATGCGCATCAGGCTGAGCCAGCGGTCAATCCTCGGCACTATGCGGCGGCACAGAGTTTCATCTTCCCAGTATTCACCCTCATCCACCAGCCAGTTCATACTGCCGCTGATAAGTTCGCGCCAGCCTTTTGCCTGCGCTTTTTTCTCACGGCACTGCGTCTGCCAGACCGATTTAATCAGTTCATGACGGGCGGCTGTGTCGCTTTCCAGCGTACTGATAACCGGCGATTTATTGGATGCCTCGCGGATAATATGCAGTGCGAGGGCATGAAAGGTTTTACTGCGGATCTCTTCTGTATGCAGACAGGTGCGGATCCGTTCATTCATTTCGTCCGCCGCCTGCCGCCCGAAGGCCAGCATCAGGATCTGATCCGGCAGCGCCTGCTGACGGCGCAGCAGCCAGCCTGCCCGCGCCACCAGTACTGAGGTTTTACCGCTTCCGGCTCCCGCCAGTACCAGCACAGAAGGCTCACCATTGACCACCGCCTCACTCTGCGACGTATTCAGCGGGGAGGATTCCACATTGGCAAAGAAATCCGCATAGGTTTCAAGGCATTGTTCTGTCCATTCACGGTTGCGCTGACGGCGTTTTTCCCCGGTGTGACTGAGCCAGTCCAGACAAAACTGATATGACTGCGCGCAGTTATCAAAATTGACCAGACGCGCACGGGGCAGCGGCAGTGCCGCAAAGGCGTGCAGAATACTGTCATGCAGTTTCTGACTTTCCGGCTGTGTCAGCCAGCGATCGGCCTGAATCACCGCCTTAATGTCACTGACCTGTTTATCCAGCACCCCCGCGCTGACCACGCTCATTTCATCACTCCAGCGTGACCAGATATCAGTAACATACTGATAAAATGCCTGAGTTTCCTGCCACTGAGTACCGTGCAGACGCACAACCTGCTCATCCGGCAGTTCAAACTCCAGTTCGCCCCAGACGATACCGCGTTTACATTGAATATTGATTAACTCATTGAAAGGAATAACATACCGGTGTTTTGCCCCGCTGACTTCGATACCTGCGTTGAGTAACCGCACGCGGTTGTAAGGATGCCGGGCCAGTGTCTGCCCCATTTGTGTTGATTTTAATTCCATGTGTTCCGCACCGTTACAAGATTGAAATCAATATGTGATAAAACCAGATGTGGTAAAACGTATGCCAGCGCCATACCATTATCATATTACAGGAAAGACACAATTAGTTTACTGCCAAATTCCCGTTAAGGGTATTTCTGACTCACTGAGGTTATTGTGCTTGCAGCGTTTTCCGGCTTCAGCCGGTATATTTATAACAGCCATTTTCTTTATTATTTCCGCATTCTGATTGCGCTGACAGGGACCACACTGGTGCCTTGGCTGCTGCACATGCCGCCGAAGGTGACCATTGCCCTGACGCTCGGGATGGTCGCCGCCGCACTGACAGACCTGGATGACCGGCTCGCCGGGCGTCTGCGTAATCTGTTTATCACGCTGATCTCTTTTTTTGTCGCGTCTGCGTCAATTGAACTGCTGTATGACCACCACCTCCTGTTTATGGCAGGTCTTGCGGTATCAACCAGCGGGTTTATTCTGCTGGGTGCGCTCGGGCAGCGTTACGCCACCATTGCCTTCGGGGCACTGCTGATCGCGATTTACACCATGCTGGGAAAAAACCTGTTTGATGACTGGTATCAGCAGCCGCTGTTACTGCTGACCGGGGCGGTCTGGTACAACCTGCTGACCCTGACCGGGCACCTGTTTTTCCCTGTCCGTCCTCTTCAGGATAATCTCGCCCGCTATTATATGCAGCTTTCTGATTATCTGGAGGCAAAAGCGAACCTGTTTGATCCGGATATCGAAGAGGATTATCAGCAATCCGTCTTTGAACTGGCGATGGCAAACAGCGCGCTGACGGAAGCGATGCATCAGGCGAAAACCACGCTGTTTTCCCGCCTGAAAGGCGATCGCGGACAACGCAGTACCCGCCATGCCCTTCATTATTACTTTGTCGCCCAGGATATTCATGAGCGGGCAAGCTCATCCCATATCCAGTATCAGAATTTAAGTAATGAACTGCGTTACAGCGACATTATGTTCCGCTTTCAGCGGCTGATGACCATGCAGGGACACGCCTGCGCCGCTGTTGCACAGGCCATTTTGCAGCGCCGGAAATATCACCATAACCCGCGTTTTGAGCGGACATTTTCGTATCTGGAAAACTCCCTCAACCTGCTGGAGCAGCAAAAACCCGGCAACAGCAGTGTCATGGCTCTGCGCCATCTGCTGACCAACCTGCGCGGGGTCGATTCCCAGCTGAAAGGGCTGACCGCAGAGCAGACGCAACTTCCGGCAGAAAAGATGCAGGAAGATGCGCGCCTGTCCAACGAAAACTTACAGGGACTGCGTGATATCTGGGCACGGGTCCGGCAGAACCTGACGCCGCGATCCGCGCTGTTCCGCCATGCTATCCGGATGTCGCTGTTACTGTGTGCCGGTTACGCCATCATCCTGACCTTTGATTTAACCCGCGGTTACTGGATTATGCTGACCAGCCTGTTTGTCTGCCAGCCGAACTACAGTGCCACACGGCGCCGCCTGATGCTGCGTATCACAGGGACACTCGCCGGGATCCTTATCGGCCTGCCGATCATGTATTTTGTGCCGTCTTATGAGGGACAGCTTATTCTGATGGTACTGTCCGGGCTGATGTTCTTTGTGTTCCGTACCAGTCAGTATGCCCAGGCCACCATTTTTATCACCCTGCTGGTGCTGTTCAGTTTTAACCTGCTGGGTGAAGGGTTTGATATCGCCATTCACCGCATTATTGATACCCTTATCGGCTGCGGACTTGCCTGGTTTGCCGTCAGTTATATCTGGCCGGACTGGAAATACCGCCAGCTGCCGCTGGTGATCGACCGCACGATGCAGGCAAACGGCCGTTATCTGGAACAAATTCTGCAGCAGTATTACAACGGTAAAACTGACAGCCTGGAGTACCGGGTTGCCCGCCGTGATGCCCATATCAGCGACGGGGAATTTGCCTCGGTGGTGGCGAATATATCCTCAGAGCCGAGCAGTTACCGCACATCACAGGATGAGGCGTTCCGCCTGCTTTGCCTCAATCACACGCTGCTCAGTTATATTTCCGCGCTCGGGGCTCACCGTACCAAACTCACGGATGACACTATTCTGCGTCTGCTGAATGATGCTATCCGCTATATTGAGGCCGCCCTGCAAAAAGGACACCGGGAAGATTTACAGATTCAGGCTATTGCTGATGCACTCGCACAGCGCCTGGATAAATGTACCTGTGACAATAACAGCACCGAGCAACTGGTGCTGGAGCAGATCCGTCTGTTACTCAGCCTGACACCGGACATTACCGGGCTTATCCGGCAGATCAATGATAAAGAGTATAACCGGCAGCCTTCCGCCGGACGGTTCCGCCGCAAAAAACAGACTGCGGAGAAAGAAACACCGCACAGCTGACTTCGGCTCCCGGGGAAAAACGCATTTCCCCGGGATGACTGAGCTGTTTAGTTCAGCCTGCCGTGCCAGTGGATAAGATCCTCCCGCAGTGCTTTTGGTAATACTGCACTGTGGCACCCCTCAATGGCTCCGGCGATAGCAAACAGTAACTTCAGCTCATTCTGCGGCCGCGCTTTGACCTTCAGAAAACTCGCTTTGGCGCCCAGTAAATAGAGATCATCCACCCTGCGGATCCCTGCCTGCCATAAACGACGTTCCAGTGCCCTGTCCACATTCGGCAGATCTTTAATCCGCGACGGCAGCTGCTGACGTGACTGTGCATGTTCCCGCGCATGCAGGTAGGTCTGGTAAAAAAGAAACTCACACTGCTGAGGGCACTGCCATACCGCATCCGGTACGCGGTAGTAGTTAATCCGCATCGGCAGGATCCGCTTGGGATACGTGAACCGGTCATTCAGTTCCAGCCGGCAGAATAATTCGCGGGTGGCTTCTGTGCTTTTCAGCCAGAGCTGGCTGTTGGCTATCAGTGCGAACGTGACGCGGTCAATGGATAATCCCATACACCCGAACTGTGATTTCAGGCGGATCCGGCCGAACGGCTGTGTGCTGTGTTGAAGACGATCAAACTGAACATCTGACAATTTCAAATAATCCTTCATATTATCAGTCCTTTGAAAGCAGGTTAAACGTATCGTTGTGTCATTCCCTGACTGAGCTCAGCTGTCGCCACAAAATAAGGAATGTTTCTCCGATTGCCAACGATAAATTCGTATTTGTATCCGGCAAACCTGAATTTTGCGAGTTGTATGGAAAAAATTTACTTGATCTGAGTAGAATTGGATTATACTGTATACATATACAGTATCACTATGTGAGGTTAACTATGCGCCAGCAGGCAACCCGGGAATACATCCCTGTAACACCGGCATCTGTGTCATCCACCCTTGCGGGGGACCACCGTCCGGCCGGAATGGTCAGCGAACTGGTTTATCGCAATAATGATATCGTCCTGACTCATATTCTGCTTCCTTTATTACGTCAGCTTGCCGGGGAGTCCCGCTGGCTGTTATGGCTCTCTCCGGGCGCAAAACTTAACCGTACCTGGTTATCGCAGAATCAGCTGCCGGGTGATAAAGTCATGCAGTTGTCCCGCATTCCGGCAATCAACAGTGTTGCCGCTATGGAGAAAGCGCTCGCCAGCGGTAACTACAGTGTGGTTCTGGGCTGGCTGCCGGCACTGACTGAGCAGGAGAACGCCCGGTTACAGCGCGCTGCGGAACAGGGCGGCTGCCTCGGCTTTATTATGCGCCCGCAGGAATGGCATCATGACAGTGCGCCTGTTACACGACAACTGAATACATTACAAATTCACTCTTTCCCTTATCATTAAGGAAAATTAAGAATATTCTCAGCTTTTTTTACATGCCCGTATCATTTGCTCTGCTTAATTAATAAAATTACACTATTTCAACGTGTTAAGTTAAATATCCAAAGAAATTGACTATTTTGTATGTTTATGAATCAGTACAGTTTTTTACATTTTTTTAGTCGAATTCCGCAGGACAGGCTTGTAACTTTTAAAGTTCGCTGTAGACTTTACACCGTTAAGGTAGTGCTTAAAATTCCCTGTTGGGAGCTATTTACTAAATAGCGCACATAATCCCTGACTATTTTTAAAAACCAAAGGCGAAAATAAGGCTATTTAAGCCAGAGCCAATTTGGATGATAACGAGGCGTAAAATGAAAAAGACAGCTATCGCAGTAGCAGTGGCAGTGGCAGCTTTCGCAAGCGTTGCGCAGGCAGCTCCAAAAGACAATACCTGGTATACCGGTGGTAAATTAGGTTGGTCTCAGTATCAGAATACCGGTAGCACTATCGGTAACACCGGTCCGACTCATAAAGATCAGATCGGCGCTGGTATCTATGCTGGTTATCAGCACAACCAGTACATGGGCTTTGAATTAGGTTATGACTGGTTAGGTCGTATGCCTTACAAAGGTGACGAAAATAACGGCGCATTCAAAGCACAGGGCGTTCAGCTGACTACCAAACTGAGCTATCCGGTAATGGATGACTTAGATGTCTATACCCGTCTGGGTGCAATGGTATGGCGTGCTGATTCCAGCTACTCCACACCAGCTAACCGTACACAAACCACCAATAACGACACAGGTGTTTCACCTCTGTTCGCACTGGGTACTGAGTACGCAATCACCCGTGATATCGCAGCTCGTGTAGAATATCAGTGGATCAACAACATCGGCGATAAAGAAACCACGTTAGCACGTCCTGATAACGGCATGCTGAGTGTTGGTGTTGCTTACCGTTTCGGTCAGGATGAAGTTGCTGCACCAGTTGCAGAACCAGCTCCGGTTGTTGCACCAGTTGTTGAGAACAAACGTTTCACCCTGCGTTCAGACGTTCTGTTCAACTTCAACAAATCTACTCTGAAAGCTGAAGGTCAGGAAGCTCTGAACCAGCTGTTCAACGAACTGGCGTCAATCGATCCGACTCAGGGCAACGTCCTGGTTATCGGTTACACTGACCGCATCGGTTCCCAGAACTACAACCTGCCACTGTCTCAGAAACGTGCACAGAGCGTTGTAGATTACCTGGTCGCTAAAGGCATCCCTGCCGGCAGCATCCGTGCAGAAGGCCGCGGTAAAGAAGATCCTGTCACTGGTAACAAATGTGACAACATCAAACAGCGCGCTGCTCTGATCGAATGTCTGGCTCCGGATCGTCGTGTTGAAATCGAAATCCAGGGCGTAACTGAACAAGTCACTCAGGCTGCTCAGTAAGTTCTGATTCGGTTGCATGATGCAATGAATTGTATAAACCCCATCTCCGGATGGGGTTTATTTTTTGTCTGTTCCCAGCAGGCTTTGCAGATCTTCCTTCAGTGATGTTATCTTCGTCGCGTACTTTTCTTTGCGTTCCGCATCTTCCAGTAACTGCACAATCGTGTCTGATAAGGTACTGCCGCGCCGCTGTGATAACGCGGACAACCGCTGCCAGACCAGAAACTCCAGATCAACCGATTTCTTGCGGGTATGCTGCTGCTCGGCATTAAAATGACGCTTGCGCCGTGCGCGGATAGTCTGGCTCATCCGGTTTGCCAGTCCCGGCGCCATGTGTTTTTGTATCCAGGCGGTCACTTTTACCGGATGTGATTCCAGTTTCAGTAACTGCGCCACCGCCTCTTCTGCCCGGCTTTTTTCCGTATAACGGGTGATCGCCTCACCTTCACGGTATTTTTTGACCAGATAGGCCCACTTCCAGCCACATTCAAGATTCTCTAGTTGCTGATATTTCATGATTTTTCTCAGTGACAGGGTAACACAGACATAAGCATAGCAATATTCGCCGTAAAAAACCGCCCCCCGGCACAATTCTTTCCTGTCAGTACGGGTAAAAATAAACGCCGCGAGGATAGCTATCCGGCCTGCTTACGCGCTACAATGTCCCGCTATTTTCGTTACTATTCAAAGGCGGTGCTGATAACCGCACACTGCGGAGAGCGCCAGATCCTGCCGCAACGATTAAATCCGACATTATCAAAAGCAGACAATACCGAGTGAATATTAAACAGCTGACCTGGCAGGCATTACTGCCTGATGAAAACAGTTACCGCACCATCCTGCAAACCGCGTCTGAACTGCCTGCTCAGCAGGCCGGTATCGTACAGCCGCGTTTGCAGGAAAGCCTGTCACTTTTCAGCCATCCGGCGGCAAAACGCCGTTTTATGCTGGTCAAAAGTGACGAAAGCGAGTGTTATCTGAATACGATAGCGCAATTACTGCCGCCGGAAATCAGAGTCCGGCAAAAGCGTACCATGGGCGGAGAGTACCACTTCGATAATCACAGGTTTGTCTTTACACCGGCGGATAACGGTCACTTTAGTGCTGTACAGCCGTTCGCGGTCTGTGACTGGACAGAACCGGAGCAACTGTTCGGTCAGGTCTATACTCATCATCAGCACGTGCAGTTGCAGCCCGGCATCATTCATCAGGTCAATGGCGGCTTTCTGATCATGTCCCTGCGCAGTCTGCTCGCACAACCACTAATGTGGCTGCGTTTAAAGCAGATGGTCTGCTCACAGCGCTTTGACTGGCTGGCACACACCGAACAACATCCGCTGCCGTTCCCGGTTGACAGCATGCCGCTTGACCTGCGGGTCATTGTGGTGGGCGATCGCCTGAGCCTGGATGAGTTTATGCTCTCTGAGCCTGAACTGAGCGAAGAAGCGTTGTACGGTGAATATGAATTTGATTACCAGCCGGAAGAAACAGAACAGCTGACCGTCTGGTGTCAGTTTGTCAACGGGCTGCTGAAACAAAATCAGCTGCCGCCGCTCAGTGCTGACGGCTGGTATGAACTGCTCCGTCAGGGCATGCGTTTTCAGGAAGATAAAAAGACTCTGCCGCTCGACCTGACATGGCTGACCACCCTGCTGCGCGATGCCGCCACCCTGCTGCCGGCGGATACGATTACGGCTGAAGCACTGCGCAAAATCAAAGATAACCGCAGCTGGCGGCACGGCTATCTGGCCGACCGCGGGCTGGATGAGATTCTTCAGGGTCAGGTGTACATCCAGACTCAGGGCAGCGTTGTCGGCCAGATCAACGGATTGTCCGTTCTCCAGTATCCGGGGCACCCGGAAGCGACCGGAGAGCCCTCCCGTATCACCTGTGTGGCACATATCGGTGATGGTGAGTTTGTTGATGTCGAGCGCAAATCAGAGCTTGGCGGTAACATTCACGCCAAAGGCATGATGATTATGCAGGCTTACCTGATTGCGGAGCTTAAACTGGAGCAGCCGTTCCCGTTCTCCACCTCCGTGGTCTTTGAACAGTCCTACGGCGAAGTGGATGGTGACAGCGCCTCTCTGGCTGAGCTGTGCGCCCTTATCAGTGCCCTCTCCTGGCAGCCGGTTGACCAGCAGATCGCCGTGACCGGCTCTGTTGACCAGTTCGGGTTTGTGCAGGCTATCGGCGGCGTGAATGAAAAAATCGAAGGCTTCTTCCGCCTGTGTCAGGCCAGAGGGCTGACCGGTAAACAGGGGGTAATTATCCCGTCCGCCAACGAGCGTCATCTGGTGCTGGCGGATGATGTGGTTGAAGCCGTACGTCAGGGTGAATTCCACATATGGACGGCAGGCCATGTCTCACAGGCAGCCTCACGCCTGATGAATATGCCGTATTATGAAGAAGAAGGTAATCCGTCCGGAGAACACTTGTTAGCTATAATTCAGGATCGGATTTTTCTGGCAAATAATCAGGATAAACCAAGAAACTCGTGGTTTTCCCGCTGGTGGAAATAACACAATTTTTATCTGATCGGACTTGTTCAGCGTACAAGTGTAAGCTATTGTGTAGCCTATCTGATAAACAAGGCAAAGATTGAGTTATGGTCGCAAAACAAGAATCCTACACAAAGCAAGAACTTGAAGCCTCAGGACGGGGCGAACTCTTTGGTGAAAACGGGCCGCCGCTGCCATCCGGCAACATGCTGATGATGGATCGCGTCATTAAAATGAGCGAAACCGGTGGTCATTTTGATAAAGGCTATATCGAAGCTGAGCTGGATATCAAACCTGAGCTGTGGTTTTTCGGTTGCCATTTTGTCAACGACCCGGTCATGCCGGGCTGTCTGGGTCTGGATGCCATGTGGCAGTTAGTCGGTTTTTATCTCGGCTGGCTGGGCGGCGAAGGGAAAGGCCGTGCTCTGGGTGTGGGTGAAGTGAAATTTACCGGTCAGGTTCTGCCGACCTCGAAAAAGGTCACCTACCGCATCCACCTCAAGCGTGTGATCAACCGCAAGCTGATCATGGGTATCGGTGACGGCGAAGTCTTTGTTGATGATAAACTGATTTACACCGCAACCGACCTGAAAGTGGGTCTGTTCAAAGACACCAGCGCGTTTTAATCTTTCCTGCCGTGGTGTTATCTGTAAAAAACCTCCGCATGAAGTGACCCCCGATAGTTGGACAACCGATTATCGGGGGTTTTTTGTGTCAAAATACAGCC
>NZ_JAODZS010000057.1:0-17225 GCF_029835375.1 Morganella sp. GD04133
CTCACTTCAGCAGTTTTCCCGATAAAAAACGGGTGGGTATGAAGATAAAAGCACCGGCATCTGAGCGTGAGGTGCGGGTATGAGCTGGAAAAGCCAAATTGAAGGTCTTGATATTGATCAGTTAAGAAACTTCAGGAATGCGATAAGTGAAGCGATAACGCAGAAGGAGCACGAGCAAAAGAAAAAGATATGGCGGGTACGTAATCGCTGGCAGGTCTTTGGTGATTTTCGTGAAGAAGATTACCTGGGGGCTGTTAACTGCCTGGTAGAAGCCGCCAAAAAACTCAACGCTGACGGTGATACCTACTCTATGCCACTTTCAATTGAGCAATGGCCGATTCCGGAATCTGAATATGAGGACTGGTTTAAATGACCTGTGCAATATGCAGTAAAGAACTGGCCGACGATGAAACATGGCTGTGCGACCAGTGCGCCGGTGAATGTCCGCATCTGGAAGTAGTCGAGAAGATAAAAGGAGATGGTGATTATGAAGAGCATCTACCGAAGTAAAAAATGGCTGTCCGCTGTTGCTCAGATTGAATGCTGCGTCCTGTGTGGTCGTTATGGCACCCAGGTTGCACACCGCAACGAAGGTAAGGGTATGGGCTTAAAAGTCGATGACAGCCTCACTGCTGCGCTGTGTCCTCAGTGTCATCATAATATCGACAACGGCGGAAGCATGAGCCGCATAGAGCGCAGGCAGGAGATGGACAGGGCGATAATACTGACCATCAGGGAGCTGACCAGAAGGGAGCTGATAGCGCCGAAATGAACCAATATCATTTAAAATTGCCGTTGCCGCCGCAAGCCAACCACCTATACACAATATCGCGAGGCAGAAAGGTAAAAAGCAGTAAAGGCAGAATATTTAACGAAGCAGTGAAAGACCAAATCACCAAAGCAAATCAGCAATTCAATTTATCCGGCAAGCTAAAAATCAAGATAGTAGCCAACCCGCCAGACCTAAGAAAACGCGACTTAGACAACCTCCTTAAAGCCCCATTAGACGCACTCACCCAAAGCGGCGTTATTGCTGACGACAGTATGTTCCGAAGCATGAGCATTGATTTTGGTGAAAAGGTTAAAGGTGGATCACTGGATGTCACGATATGGGAGATAGGGGATGGCGATATTTACTGATATTCAGGCAGCAATCGAAGAGGCCAGATGGCTAAGGCGTGAAACAAAGCATCATCACGTAGTCACACAGAAAAGAGACGGATATCTCAAGGTTCGACAGGAAGTCGGCGAAAGCAGGGAGTTGCTACTGAGAAAGGCTTACAGCACCCGGTACGACTGCCACAAACACACTGTTTTGCCGGAGGTAAGATGAGACTCGCAGATTTACCAAAATATTTTTCACCGAAGAGTCCGATGTTTAGTGACTCTCCAGCCGCAACAGCTACTGATTCACTTTCAATTACCGATGTTATGGCCTCGCTTGGTTTGGCGACCGCAAAAGCGTGGATGGGTATTGAATTGTTTTTGGCGAAACACGGAATCAATCAGCCGGATGAAGCGGTGGAGAGTCTCTATCAATATGCATTAACTCAGGCGCATAAATACAGCGTTATCCAAAAGCTTGATGAGGATGTTAGAGCATCGGTTCTGCAAATACTCGCAAATTATGCATTTCAGGATTACGCCAGGAGCGCGGCCAGCAAAAAGCCATGTCCTGATTGTGATGGCGGATTCATCGAAGCGGAGGTGTTCACTACTAAGTATGCCACCAAAGCCAGTCATTTCGCGTCATTGTCGCCACTGATACCAAAGCGGTTTGTTGGCTCAGCTCGGGAGGTGAGAGAGGTAGTGAAAGTAGCCTGTCCAACCTGCAAGGGTAAGGCAGTCATCAGCCATTCGTGCCGGTGCAACGGTCGCGGCGAGGTACTGGACAAGGTCGAAAGTGAAAAGCAAGGCGTACCGGTATATAAGACGTGCCCCAAGTGTTCAGGACGTGGGTATTCACGCCTGAAATTTACCGATGTGCTGGAGCAAATAAACAAGGTGGTGGCAATCCCGAAAACATCAGGCTATGACAACATCAAGCCGATATTTGAACATTTAGTTGAAGAATGCTTTAGAGAGGAATCGCAGGCTGAAAAAATACTTCAAAAAGTGACAAATGGAGATTCAATTTCTATTAATTAGCAATTTAATAGAAAAACTATATTGACAATTCCGGAATTATAGCCCATCATTATCCCAATGCTAGGGGATTTGCAATTCATTCTCCGAAAAATAAAGATATGGCCTCGCTCCAGCGGGGCTTTTTCATATCTGCAACTTGTAAGAGTTACTTACAGGTTCAACTCTCCGGAATTACCGGATAGTTCACATGTTCGGTTATTCCGAATAACTGAATTACGGAGTCGTTAATGCGAAGTAAAGCAATAAGACGCCATCACGAGAAGCGCCTCAAATCTAAGCGCAGCAAATATTACAATGCCGGACATGCCACTAAGCGCAACATCGGTATGTGTTACCGCACTCCTGCATTGTGTGGTTGCTGGATGTGCGCCAATCATAGAAAGGTATTCGGCATGAGCATCAAAGAAGTTCGTGACCGGCAGCGCTGCATTGATACTGAGCAACTGCTGCAAAATATGCAGTAGTTCAAAATATCGCAGGCCAACAGTCCCAACAGATAAATATTCCAAAGGTCGCCATGTGCGGCCTTTTCCTTTTGCGACTACCGATTCAGAATAATTTTAGATAGGTGATATCATGACCACTTTCAATAACAATAAAAGGCGGTTTATGAATATCACGTATAAAGACATTCAAGACAGGGTTGCGAAGGTTGAAGAAGCTAAAGTTGAGCGCATCAACCGCGTTACATTGGCTGCATCCACTCTGGTTGAAAAATATACCAAATCTCTCAATTTGGAATCTGATGCATGGCAGTCAATAGACGGGGAATATAAACCATACGTCACTACCGGTAAGCAATTTGACGCTAACAGTTATGTAACCAAGCCCGTTTCAGGCCTTCCTTTATCGGAAAGTTATTCATTGGATTTTGATATCGCAACGGTGATTGATGACAGCCCACGGGGTGGTGATACTGTAAGGGTTAACATCAATTTGTGGGTGAATAGTGATGACGTCTTGTGTGTTCGTATCGATAGTGCAGCAGGAACTTATCAGGTGATTGATGATTGCTGGGATAAGGTTTGCGATAAGATCAAAGATAACGTTATTTTGGCTATAGAAGACCCCGCCCTCAAAGTCACAACGTATTATTAAAAATTACTGATTCAATAACGGGGCTGCGCATTGCGCGGCCTTTTTTTCATATACGCCGCCACAGAATCCTGAACAAACAAACGTAATCAGCGCAGAGATACTGTGCGCGGCACCCTATTAACTAAATCCTCCTGAAAGGGGGTGAGTATGAAACATATGAACAATACCCCTGATTGGTTGGATCAGATATTAAATTATCTCTATCAGTATAAAGACCAAGGCGCGTTTGCTGCTCTCGCTGGTTTAGTTGCTGGCTTGCGCGGGATGTATAACGGCGGAGGATGGAAGAAGACACTGCTGGACGCTGGTTTGTGTGCAGTCCTCGGTTGGTTCGCTAAAGACCTGCTGGCCTTTTTGGGGCTGAATCAAGATCTGGCTTATATCACCAGCGTCATGATCGGGTACTGGGGCGTAGAGAAGGTAAGCGGCATGATCAAAGGCAAGGCGGGGGTAAATAATGAGTAGCTTCAGATTCAGTAAGCGCAGTGAAGATAACCTGAAAGGCGTCAATCCTGACCTGGTGAAAGTTATCCGCCGGACATTGGAAATTACACCAGTCGATTTCATTGTCATTGAGGGGTTACGCACCGAGGCACGGCAAAAGCAACTGGTCGCTGAGAAGAAATCACAGACCATGAAAAGCCGACATCTGACCGGCCATGCAGTAGACATTATTCCTGTTAACACCAAGTGGCAGATTGAAGAATTCAAGCCGCTGCTGAAAGCCGTTAAACAGGCTGCTGATGAGCTGGGCGTAAAACTCCGGTTCGGTATCAACTGGAAGAATGATCCGTCACTGCCGATTGAAACCCGTTTCATTGATGCGCCTCACGTTGAGATTCCGGCATGAGCACTGCAACAAAGATATGGCTCGGCGTTTGCGGAACACTGGCTGTCAGCCTGCTGCTTATCCTGCATCTGTATGGTGGGTTGAAGGATAACTATCAGCTGCTTTCCTCTCAGTTTGCTGAGCAGGTCGCCATCAACAAAGACTATAAATCCCGCATTCAGTCACTTCACGAACTCGACACCATGTACACGCAGGAGTTAACCAATGCCAAAACTGAAATTGATAGCCTGCGTGATGCTGTTAAGTCTGGCACTAAGCGGCTGTCCGTCAAGGCCGATTGTCCAAAGGCCGGAGCCGATACCGCCAAAGTCGGACGCGATGAAAGCTCCCCACGACTTAGCGAAGCAACTGAGCGAGATTATTGGCGTCTCAGAGAAATGATGGCTGAGAACGAAAAGCAGACCCTGTATCTGCAGGACTACATAAATACTCAGTGCTTAAAATAAGGAATCCATATGTGGATATTAATTTTTGCAATGTACGCCTCTCCATTTTCTGATAATGACTTCGCGTCAGTAAGAACACAAGAATTTGAAAGTGAGGCGACATGCAAGGCAGCAAAGAAAGTTGTCGAGCGTGAATTTAACACAGCAAGGTCAATCAACAGCACCGCTGCATGCGTAAAAAAATAAAGCGGGCAATACGGGAGATAGAAGCGGAGAGAGCGAAATGAATATTGGTGATTTAGACCCGATTGTTCAGTGCGAAATATTACGGCTGGCGCACAACTACGCAATCAATCGGCGAGAGATTTTATCTCGAGACGGAAGAGCACCGAAAGATGAGCACAAGTGGTACGGAGAGCAGATAACCGAAGCCCAAAGGCGAATGGTATCACTGTACGAACAAACAACGCCTCGCTAAATAGCGGGGCTTTTTAATTCTCTGGAGGGACAGATGAGTAGTCGTCACATGCACACCAAAGAGTTTTCGTATAAGTACGCGGCATCAATCATCACGGCTGTTAGCGTTGGTGAGAAAGGCGCAACGGTATCAATAAAAACGAAAGACGGTAGTGTTTTCGATACCAACTGGCCTCTCGATGCTTTTTTTAACAAAGAGCCCTCTGTCGGGAAGTGGCTGGTCGATGGTCACCTCGGTGAGCGGTTTGTAGTGAACGAATCCGAACTAAGCAAGCTCGGTAGCGAGATAACTGATGAGGCCGCTGATTAGCGGTCTTTTTTATGGGTGAGAAAATG
Source organism: Morganella sp. GD04133 (assembly GCF_029835375.1). Lineage (NCBI taxonomy): Bacteria > Pseudomonadati > Pseudomonadota > Gammaproteobacteria > Enterobacterales > Morganellaceae > Morganella > Morganella sp. GD04133. Next base: position 5,296 of record NZ_JAODZS010000057.1, read on the forward strand.
AAGAAGAAAGTATCAGCCAATGAGGTGCGCCGCAGGCAAAGTCAATCACAGGACGGTGAGCTCTATTGTGACGGTGCTGGCGGTAACTTCCGGATGAAGAAATCAAAGCGTGTTAAACGTGCGTATGAGCTAGTCATCCGATAACTAATCATTTTATAAAACTCTGCAAACGTCATTCACTGAGTGGCGTTGATAGAGATTTATATAGGTTTTCGGCTCCGACGGTATCGGTGTTCCACGGGGAAATACAAAACAAACCAGAGGAATATTCTAAATGGCCGCACCGAAAGGAAATAAACATGCGGCTGGTAACAAAGGCAAGCCGTCATCTTACCAGCCTGAATACGCAGAGCAGGCGAGAAAGCTGTGCTTGCTTGGCGCTACCGATAAAGAATTGGCTGACTTTTTCAATGTTTCAGAAGCAACGATTAACCGCTGGAAAAATGAATTTGTAGAGTTTTGCGAGTCCATAAAAAAGGGGAAAGATCTAGCCGACGCTGATGTTGCTGAAAGGCTATTTAATCGCGCCTGTGGTTATGTCGCGCCTGATGTTGATATAAAAGTCATTGATAGCAAGATAGTCATGACCGACTTCCTGAAGCATTACCCGCCAGACACAACAGCAGCCATCTTCTGGCTGAAGAACCGACAGAAAAATAAATGGAGAGACAAACAGGAGATTGACCTCAGTTCTCCTGATGGGTCTATGTCACCAAGGGGGCTTAACGATTTCTATGCAGACATTAAGTCCAAGCCTGAATCCGGCTCTGCGACCATTCTGGACGACGCAGGCGAGGAATAAGGTTCTGTACGGCGGGCGCACATCATCAAAATCATGGGATGCCGCCGGGTTCGCTATATTCCTTGCTGATAACTATAAGCTGCGGTTTCTTTGCACCAGGCAGATACAGAACAAAATCGAAGAGTCTGTGTATGCACTGCTGAAGATACAGATAGAGCGATTTAACCTCCGTCACCGTTTTCGGGTTCTGGATAACAAGATCATCAATAAAGCCACCGGCAGTGAATTTATGTTTTACGGTCTGTGGCGACACATTGACGAAATTAAATCACTCGAAAGTATTGATGTTCTGTGGAACGAGGAAGCGCATGCACTGACAGAGCCACAATGGGAGGTGTTAGAGCCGACCATTCGTAAAGAGGGCTCGGAGTGCTGGTTCATATTCAACCCTGGTCTTGTAACAGATTTTGTGTGGCGTAACTTTGTTGCCAACCCGCCGCCAGACACAATAGTACGGCGCATCAACTACGACGAAAACCCATTCCTGAGCAACACGATTAAATCGGTTATTGCCGCTGCTAAAGCGCGTGACCCGGAAACATTCGAGCATATCTATCTCGGGGTGCCGAAAAGCGATGACGATACCGCTGTTATTAAGCTGTCATGGATTGAGGCTGCTATTGACGCTCACAAGACTATCGGCTTTGAGCCATCGGGGCGGAAACGGATTGGTTTCGATATTGCTGACGATGGTGATGATCGGTGTGCGACAGTGTTCTCTCATGGCTCTGTTGCTTTATGGGCTGATGAGTGGAAAGGGAAGGAAGATGAACTGTTAACCAGCTGCTCACGAACTTACCAGGAGGCGAGAGTCCGGGAGTCAGAAATTATTTATGACAGCATCGGTGTTGGTGCTTCTGCCGGTAGTAAGTTTAAAGAACTTAATACAGAACATAAGGCCGGAGTCGCGTATCACAAGTTTAATGCAGGTGCGGCAGTGATGAACCCGGGCAGGGATTATCAGCCGAAAGTGAAGAATAAAGACTTTTTCTCCAACCTGAAAGCACAGGCTTGGTGGATGGTTGCCGACCGGTTCAGGAATACATATTCGGTTATCAATGCCATAAAAAACGGCGTGGAGCCGGAGAAGTTCAAAGACGATGAGCTGATAAGCATATCTTCCGATATGCCATACCTCGAAAAACTTAAGTTTGAGCTGGCGATTCCCCGCCGTGACTTTGATAACAACGGTCGAGTAAAAGTTGAGGGGAAAAAAGACCTTGCCAAGCGTGACATAAAATCACCTAACATCGCCGACGCATTCATTATGTCGTTTTCATCAATGCGCAAACCGTTCCACATACCTGACGAGGTTCTGCAATGAAATTTAACATACCGAGTTCGGTATTGGATGAGCCGGTTACCCAGCGGTTTCATGAAAAATACCAACCTTTACCGGGTGTGGTTCCGGAGAGCGATGCTGGTAAAGCCGCGCTTGCGATGGACTCAACGCCTTACGATGCCATCAATTCAGCGGTTATGGCTAACTCTGACACGGCTGTGTTTATGGGATTCCCTGCACTGGCGACCTTGGCGCAGCAATCAGAATATTACAACCTTGCTCAGGTAGTGGCTGATGAGATGGTTCGTAACTGGATCACTATTAAGTCGAGTGAGGAGAATAAAGACCGCGTTGACCTTCTGGATGAAGCGCTGACGAAGTACGATGTTAAGCGCCTTATTCATGAGGCAGTGAAGCAGGACGCGTTATTCGGCGTCGGGCACATATTTGTCGGAGTGGATGATCAGGATTTCAGCCTGCCTCTTGTTCTGGATGCCAGAGCCATCCCCAAAGGTGCAAAACTGTCATTTAAACCTGTTGATCCGACATTCACCTACCCAGCGATGTACAACGCTACAAACCCGATGGACCGGAATTTCTATAAACCGGAATCATGGTTCGTTATGGGGCAGAGAGTTCATGAGTCGCGTTTTATCGATATCGTCAGCCGACCGGTGCCGGATATTCTGAAGCCGTCGTATAACTTCGCCGGTTTGTCACTGACTCAGCTTATGATGCCGTATGTGAACGACTGGACGGCAATGCGTCAGAACGTTATCAAAATTGTTCGCACGTTGCGTATGCGGGCACTGAAAACTGACATGGAAGAAAGATGCCAGAATACAGCTGAGTTTGATAAGAGAATAAAGTTATTTGTGCGTGACCAAGATAATTTCGGCGTGTGGGCATTGGATAAAGAGGAGGAGTTTTTCCATCAGCAGACAAGCCTGTCCGAGTTGTCCAATTTGCTTTCAAACTATCAGGAGCAGCTCTGTATTCCTGCCAGAATCACCAATTTAAAATTGCTTGGCAACGCCCCGGCGGGATTAAACGCATCGGGACAGTCAGAGCTTGATACATGGCACGAAACCGTGTCAGGGATGCAGGAGCGCGATATACGCCGTGCGTTGGAAACCATCATTAAAATTATCCAACTGGTCGAGTTTGGTGACATTGACGAATCTATTTACTTTGACTTTAACCCGCTTGATGAAGTCAGCGAAAAAGACGCTGCTGATATCATCCGGACGAAAGTTGAAACGATAGCGGTCGCCAGTGACTCGCAGATTATATCTCCGGAAGAGGCGCGCGCAGCCCTTAGCAATATCGAAGGGATGGAGTTCATCAAGGACATGTCTGATGAGGAGTTTGCCGAATGACAAGAAAACCAAAGCGACTACGGGCCGTTAACTACAACGCCGGAAATATGAAGTGGTACAAATCTGCACTTACCCGCCTTATCCAGTCCATGAACAAAGATGTAAAACAATCCACGCTGAATCTCTTTGCTGATCAGATGCCGCCCGTCGATGTGGTGCGGCATACGCTCGGTCAGCTTTCTGATATCTGGCTGGAGCGATTTTTATCTCACTCCGGAATGATCAGCGAGGAAATGGCAGACCGCACCATCAAATCAGCCGATATCAACATGCACCAGATGGCAAAAGCCGCCGACTTCACAATCAGTATGCGCTGGACGCCTGAAATGCAACAGGTTAAGGACGCAGTGATTGCGGAAAATGTCAGCCTTATCAAATCAATCCCTGAGAAATATTTCACAGAGGTTGAGGGTATGGTGTACCGCAGCATTGCGCGGGGAGGCGACAGGAAGGGATTGGCTGACGAGATAGAAAAGAGCTTCGGCAAGCGTGACGGAATAACCCGCAGGCGCGCAGATATTATCGCCAAGGACCAGATCCGTAAGGCAACCAGTGCCCTGACTATCACAAGGCAGGAATCGGCAGGCGTCACTCATGGCATATGGATTCACTCGGCGGGACAAGCCAATCCCAGACATAAGCATGTCGAGGCTCACGGAAAAATATTCAAGCTGTCACAGGGTTATCCGTGTGGCGAAAATGGAAAGTATGTTAAACCTGGGGAGGAAATTAACTGCTCATGCACATTCAGACCGATACCTCCGTGGGAGGCCGTACCGGAAAGCTGAGGCGAAACATCGCATTTGACGGTAAATCAGTGCGAACATTCGACAGTGACGGGATTATGCACGTCTCCCGCACTCCGATATCAAAAGCTAATGTCTGCCGGTACATGGGAAAAGAGATTGACGATTATGAATTGCTCAATCTACAGCCAGACAAGTATTACCGGTTTTACCGCGACCCTGACGAATTACGCAGAGCCGCACCAACCTTCAACAATAAACCCGTTTTAAACCAGCACATCGCATTCTCAATCATCAATCCACCTAAAGACGCAATTGTAGGTATGACCGGCGATGATGCCGTTTTTGAATCACCGTACCTGTTTCAGTCGATGACCATCACTGATGGCGCAATGCAGGCGGGGATTGAATCAGATCAGCACCGTGAAATATCACCATCCTATTACTGGCGGGCCGATATGACACCCGGGTTAACTCCGGATGGTGAGGAGTATGACGGAGTGATGCGGGATATCGTGTGCAACCACGTTGCCATTGTACCGGACGGACGCACCGGCCCGGATGTTCTTGTGTATGACCAAAAACCTAAAGGCTATAACCTTATGACTAAATTAGAGAAATTCTGGGCGATGATCCTCCCTAAGCTGGCTAATGATGCCGACCCGGAAGCTATCAAGGGCGAGCTTGATAATCTTGTGAAAGACGACGAGCAGACTCAGGCTGAGCGCGATAACGAATCCGAAGCCATGCGCATCAAAGAGCGCGAGGAGCGCGAACGCAAAGATCGTGAGCGTGACCGCGCAGAAGATGATAATGGCGATAAGGACGCGATCATTGCTCAGCTCCGTGCCGAGCTGGCTGAGATGAAAAAGCCAGCCGAAGACGAAGAAGAGAAAGTTGAAAAGGCTGTCAGTCTGGCGACCGACTCCCTGCGCCGGGAGTTTAAAGAGCTGCGCGAAGCAGAGCGTATTTGTGCGCAGCATGTCGGGACGCTGGCGTGCGATTCAGCAGAAGAACTTTATCGCGCCACTCTGAAGCACGCAGGCATTGATACAAAAGGCGTTCATACAAGCGCTCTCAAGCCGATGGTGCAAATGCTTTCTAACCGCCACTCACTCGCCAGTGACTCTGCTCCGGTGATGACCCGTGACAGTAAGGCGGACGTAATGAAAATGATTCGTGGGGAGAAATAAGATGCCTTTTCAGTCTGAAGTAAAAATTTATCGCGGCGTCGGTCAGGTTGGTCAGCCAGCTTCCGCATCTCCGATTGTTGCATTTGCAGGCGGCCCCGGTGCTTTTCGTGCAGATAAAGATGGCGTGATGATTGCGAGCTTTGTCTTCCGTTCAGCGCCTGGCAGTAAAATGCTGACCAATAAAGCGCCGTCAGAAGATGCAAAACCTCTTGGGTTCATTCAGAACCTTGCTCAGGCAATTATCAACTACCGTGAAAGCCAGTCTATGAAGATCGCTTCCGGCGTTGAAGTCTCTCCGAAGGTGGCCGGTGATTTCTGGGCTAAATCCTCAACAGTAGCCGTCGAAGGCCAGAAAGTATTTGCGTCACTTACTGACGGGTCAATCGCCACCGGCGCGGCAGGCGCAACAGTAGCTGGTCACGTTGAAACAGAATGGACCGTTTCACAGGGTGCGGCAATTGGCGACCGGATCATCATTTCTTCATGGAGCAAATAAGCATGACCCCAACATTACAGCAATTTTTACAGGTGACAGCCGAGCGCGGAATTCACTTTCAGCCGACACTGAAACATCTGGCATTTGATGCCGACCCGCAGCCGACTATGGGGGCTAACGGTGGTATTCCCGCTATCGTTGCAACTTTCATTGACCCGACCATCGTCAATACTCTGTTTGCGGATAACCGCGCAGTGCAGATTATCGGCAGTGAAGAGAAAAAAGGTTCGTGGGCGCAGGATTCATTCATGATTCAGCGCGTCGAAGGAACTGGTGATACTGTGGCGTATGACGACTACAGTGACCAGGGGGGTATTCAGGTCACGTCAGAATGGGAAGGTCGCGATGTTTATCGCTTCCAGACTATGGTGACGTATGGCGAACTGGAACAGGAGCGCTATGGCCTGGCTATGCTGCCGTATGTGGCCCGAAAGCAGGAAGAAGCGATTCGCATCATCGACCAGGACGCAAACAAGTTTTACTTCTACGGCGTTTCCGGCCTGCGTAACTACGGTCTGCTGAATGATCCGGCGCTCCCTGCACCAATCACCCCGCTGACCGTTGACGGGAAAGTGACATGGAAAGACAAGGCCATTATTGATATTTACAATGATGTTCTTGCCATGTACGAGAAGTTAGTTGCGCAGACTAATGGTATCGTCGGCGATGGCGTAAACATGGACTCCAACTTAGTCCTTGCCCTGTCTAACAAGGCATCCGTATATGTCAAAAAGTCGAATGAAATCTTCGGTAACTCAGTAGAGAAAATGCTGAAGGATTCATTCCCTAACCTGACCATTGAAACCGCGCCGCAGTATTCCACCGAATCCGGTGAGCTGGCTCAGATGTTTGTTAAAGAAGCACGCGGTCAGAAATCATGTTATGCGGCGTACAGTGAGAAACTGCGTACTCACCCGCTGATCCCGAACAGCTCCAGCTATAAGCAGAAATACTCTGCCACCACTTACGGCACCGTTATTCAGATGCCGGTTTTCTTTGTGCAGATGCTCGGCATCTGATTATTACTCACTGACTAAACGGCCCCGTAACAGGGGCTTTTTTTATGCATGAACAAAGGAGCAAGTAATGGCAGCAAAAAACGGAAGTTATGTAGTTGGATGTAAATTACCCAATGGTCTGATCATTCGCGGTGCCGGTAAGCAGCTCAGGCTGCAGGGTGCAAACTCAAGTCAGATTATCGGTGGTTACGGCACCACTGAGGATGTTCCAGCTGATATCTGGGATGACTTCGCTAAAAACTTTGCTGACTCCGCAATGATCCGCAATGGCGTGGTGTTTGCAGTTGGCGACATGAAGTCAGTCAAAGATGCAGCAACAGAGCGCGAGAATGTAAAAACCGGCCTGGAGCAGAAAAGCGAAAAAGATACCGTGACGAAAGCCGACAAGGAGTAATCCATGAATGAAGTTGCTCTGACGGTTAGCGGGTTCCGAGAAAGATATCCGGAGTTTGACAATGTGGCAGACGCAGCTGTGGATAATCTTTTTGGCATTGCCGGGCTCTATCTGGACAACACCTATCAAAGCGTGGTCACTGACTTAAAGATGCGGGAGTCTCTGCTTTATATACTTGTCGCCCACCTTTGTTACATCCTGCACGGAGATAACAAAAAGAACGGCGGCAGCGGCATGGTGGGCAGGATTTCATCAGCCAGTGAAGGAAGCGTATCTGTAAGTTCCGATATCGGGGCTGTTGCTTTCCGTAATGCATGGTACACGCAAAGCCCTTACGGGTGGATGTTCTGGCAGGCGACAAAAGTTTACAGGATGGGGGTGTGGTTCAGTGGCACAGACTATCGTTGATTTCCTGATGGGAGTGGCAGAAGGGGTATCGAACCACACAGTGAGCGCCGGTTTTATCAACGGCGCAAATTACCCTGACGGAACACCTGTCGCAGAAGTGGCGGCAAAGAACGAATACGGCGATCCGCTGAATCATCAGCCGCCGCGCCCGTTTTTCCGCAATGCAATCTCCGCAGACAGTGAAAGCTGGAAGCAAATGTTTGTTGCCGGACTACGTGCCGGACATCCGCTGTCATCAACGCTTGAGATTATCGGTGAAACTATCGCTTCCGATATCCGGAAAAGCATCAATGAGCTGTGGAGCCCTGAATTATCCGCTCTCACTATCGCAATCAGACAGGAGCACGGCAACTACTCAGTGAAACCTCTGCTTGATACCCGCTGGATGTACGACAACGTGACATACACCGTAGAGAAAGGGGCTGATTTATGAATCTCAGAGGAATAGCCAACGGGATGACCAGCAGGATTAACCCGAATATCACAGCGATCGGCAGGCGGTACAAGGGTGAGACTATCGGCACCGGAAGAAAGCCTGTACCTGAGTATTACCCGGATGAAGAGGTGACAGTGCAACTTCAGCCGCTCTCTGATGGCGATTTAAAGCACGTAGACGGCATGAACCTGCAAGGACTGGTAAAGACACTGTTTATAAATGGTGCTTACTACGGGGCTAACAGGACGCTTAAAAAGGGTGGCGATTTGTTCATTATTGACGGTCAGGAATGGCTGGTCGTTGATCCTGTTGAGCTTTGGCCTGACTGGTCGAGGGTAATCATATGCTTACAAACGACCTGACAGAGAACGAAATCATTGACCTGCTGGCTGACTTTCTTGAGCCGATTGTTGGCAAATGCTTAGGAGCCTACGCTAACCGGGTCCCAATGGAAGACGGGCAATTTGCGATGCTGTCTCCGCTGAGGTACATCCGCCACACGACAACAAAGGCCACCCGGTTAAGTGATACAACGGAAGGCCTGTCCGAGGTTCGTCAACTTGACGTTCAGGTGGATATATACGGCGAGAATGCCGGAGACAGGGCTGTAGCTCTTGAAACAGTGTGGGCCAGTGATTACGCCTACCGCAATACGGATGAGAGAATCGCGCCGCTTTACTCATCCATGCCCATGCGCTCCCCGTTTGTCGATGAATCCCGTCAGTGGCTTGAGCGTTACACCATCACATTATCCATGCAGGTTCACATCACGATAACCGTCGGTCAGGACTACTTTGCCGATGTCGAATTTTCAACTGTACAGGTGAATAAATGATCCCATTAACAAAAGATTTTGCCATTTCATCCAATGCTATTTCCCCGGCGGGAACGGGTGTTGATGCCAATGGCCTGATGCTGACCAGCGGTGACGCACTTCCGATTCCGCTGGCGACAGTTCAGTATTTCCAGACCGCAAAAGATGTGGCTGAAGTGTTCGGTTACGATTCTGACGAATATGAATGTGCCTCAGTCTATTTTGCCGGGTTTACCGGTGCAGCACAGTTACCCGCGCAGTTGCTTGTTGTCGGAATTCCCGCTGCTGCGACATCTGGCGGTCTTTATTCCGGGTCCAATGCTGACGTAACCATGCAGGCCATCAATGCTCTTGAGGCCGGAACAATCAAGGTTTCAGTGGATGGAAAATCACAGACCAGCGGCAGTATTGACCTGACAACAGCACAGAGTCAGTCAGATGTGGCAACCGCGTTACAGGCAGCGCTTACCGGTGTAACGGTGTCATGGAACCCAACATCAGCACAGTACGCCATCAAATCAGCCACAACCGGCGCAGGAAGCTCTGTAGGGTATGCCTCCGGCGCAATCGCCACAGAGCTTAAGCTGACTCAGGCCGGTGGTGCAAAATCATCAGCCGGAACAGACACAATGACGCTGGCTCAGGTTATGGATCATGTTGTCGATACTGACCAGAACTGGTTTGGTTTTGCATCTGCCCAGGCACTGACTGATGAACAGCAGCTTGAATTAGCGAAGTGGGGAGCCGGTCAGGATGCCGGAAACCGCTATCTGTTTGCAACCAGTGTCAGCAATGGTGTTGAGAGCACCCTGTTTGATGAATGCACGAAAAATAATTACGGTGGCGTGTTCATTATGCACGGCGAACCGAAAAATGCCTTCTCTGCTCTCGCATGGGCTGCTGGTCTGGATTTCTCCGCAACAAACGGGCGGGTGAGTTATAAATTCCGTCAGTTTACCGGTATGTCTGATCAGGTGGATTCGCTGAAGGTGGCTAATGCACTGGAAGCAGCGGGCGTTAACTATTACGGCAATTATTCATCCAATAAGGTGTTAAAAAATTACGCCGCTACCGGTGTTATTACCGGTCAGTTTAAATGGTTGGATACATTCCTGGATCAGGTGTGGTTAAAAGCGAATCTGATTTCTGCGTTCGCCAATCTGTTCACCAACAATCAGAGCTATTCATTTACCGAGGCCGGGTACACAGCAGTTAAAGCTGCTGCTCAGGACCCGCTGCAGCAGGCGATTAACTTCGGCGCAATCCGTAAAGGGGTAACACTGGATCAGTCTCAGATTCAGATTATCAATCAGCAGGTCGGCAAAGACATTTCCGGGTCACTGTTCTCTGACGGGTATTACTTCCACATCCCGAAACAGCCCGGGTCAAACCGCATTGAGCGCACACTGAAAGGCGCAGTGCTGTTCTGGACTGACGGACAGCTCATTCAGTCCCTTAATCTGCAATCCACCACGGTTTTATAAGGAGCATGAAAAATGCCTATTGATATTACCAGTGCTAACTCCAAGTTGCGCTGTACTGTGCCTGCGCTCTTCCCGACCGGGTTCGACTTTGACGACTTCGCAGCTGACCGCATGTTTGAAACCGCAGCACTGCAGATGAAAGAAGATGTGATGAGTGCTGACGGTAAGTATCACGCCGGTTTTATTTTTAACCCGGTGGAATTCACTATCAGCCTGTCTCCGACATCCGAGGCCGGTAAAAACCTCGACCAGTGGTACGGCGCTGAGCGTGCAACCATCAGCGCGTTTGCCTGTAATCTGACACTGACCGTTCCGGCACTTGATGCCACCTGGAGCTTCGTTAACGGCGTGCTGTATTCATGGAATCCGACACCGGTCGGCGCACGTATTCTGCAGCCGCGTCAGGCTATCTTCCACTTTGAAAGCGTAACACGGAGCTGATGATATGAGAAAGCAAGAGCGGATCACGATTGATAATCCGGCCAGCCGCGACCACGGCAAAACATTTGTAATTACTGAAAAACCGGCATCAGAGGCATGGAGCATCTCGCAGGACCTGTTCCGGATGATGGGTGAAACATCCTTCCTCTCAATCCCGGATGATGTCGTTCTGATGGGATGCGCGGGTCTGGCTACCGTCGGTAAATCCGTTCTTGCCGCCTCCGGGTCAGCCGTTTCAAATGAGCTTCTGGCGAGAATGTTTGATGATGTAAATATCGCTATCGAAAATGACGGCAAGACAGTTGAGCGCGCCGTCAATATCAAGGCAGACATTGAAGAAATCGACACCATCAACCAGATCCTTGACCGGGCCTTCTATATCAACTTTGCGTTCCTAAAGACAGACCGCGAGTAAATTGCCCCTTTATTCGCCGTGATGAAGCACCGCAGGGGCTTATCAAAACTGTCAACGTTTCTCCTGAGATGCATTCCATCATTGAGGCTGGTCGCGCCACCTTCGCCGAACTGTCATCCGTTCTCTCAGTACGGGATATGTATGACATCCTGGAATCCGTTGCTGTGAGTAATTACAACAAAATAGTCTGGCAGAGGTCGCAGCGATGATTGTCGAGCAGATGAAATACAAGCTCTCCGTGGAAACGGGGGGCTTTCTTGATGCCACCAGGAAGATAAAGAACGAAACGGAGGATATGAAGACCAAGGTTAAGCGCAACACCGGCGAAGTCACAAAAGGCTTCGGTGAACTTAATCTGGGTATTCAGAAATTCGGTGCAGAAGGTAAAAACGCCTTCACCAGCGTAATGAGCGGCGCGGCTAAATTCCTCGGTGTGGCTGTCACTCTGGAAGGCGCAAGACGTGCATTTGTCAGTACGACGGATTCCCTGATTACACTGGGTACACAGGCGGCGTGGTTCGGAACTACAGCTAAAAGCCTTGACGCCTTCGGGAGAGCGGCGGAGTCAATGGGGTCATCAAAAGAGGCTATTGGTGGCGTCCTCAGCAAAATGAATGAGTA
>NZ_JAODZS010000058.1:0-15625 GCF_029835375.1 Morganella sp. GD04133
AAATCCTTTTTAATAAATGAGTTAACCCATTCCTGAGAGGCCAGCCCTTTTAAATCCTCCAGCGTCACCTTTTGTCCATTCGGCAACTCAATCTCCACCTGTCCGGTGTCTGTCATCCACTGCTGCATTGCCTGGAGAAAGTAAACGATATAGCCCTGATTGGCGGACATGGTACGGGCCGCATCTGAAATGGTGTCCGGTACCGTGGTGGCAATGGAGTATTTAGCACCGCTGAGCGTTACCGGAGCATTGAATGACAATACCAGTTCGGTGTCACTGTTTACCGCGCGGATCATCATGCTGACCGGTGCTGTGCCGTTCCCGATGCTGATAAGCTGACCGGGTGCCACACCGTGAATATTCTTTTTCCACTGTGTACCGGTGCCGGTCACAATCGGTGAACCGGCTTTAATGGCTATGGTGCCGTCTGTATAAATCATGGGGTTTCCTTAAATTTCAGGCATAAAAAAACCGCCGGAGCGGTTATTTTGATTGGGTTATGCGTCAGTTATAAATATAAATCGCCGTCGATGCAGTGGGTGTTGTAAATCCCCTGCACATTACCGTTATTTGTCCACATATCCCCCATCCAGCCGGAGTCGACTGTTGCCAGAAACCGGACATCGTAATAATTGCCGCTGACATGCAAACCTAATGCCGCCAGATCGTAATAGCTGTTTTTAATAGAAGACACAAATGTGCCATAGTTACCAAGATTAAAATAAGGATTCTTGTATTGAGAATAGCCGGACATTGCAGATAGCAGCTGCCCTCCCATCAGCGGGCAATATTTACTGGTATAGGTTGTCTTTCCATTCTGGTTACAGATTTGAATCCCGTATTTTGGCAGTACGGATAAATCAGGATTGTGATCAAACAACAGTACATTCAGATAGGCAGGAACGTCAGTCCAGATTGAATTCCTGAATCTCAACATTGTGCAGGCCTGGGATTTTGGTCTGACATAGATTGTATAGCGACTTTCGTTGCTGATGTCGTATCCTGGTATTTTAGCGCCGCTTCCCTTTTTACCATCGCTGTAAACCGTACCGGCCCACACACAGTAGCCCAGCCTGGAAAAGTCTGTCAGTGTTGTGACACCATTCATGCCCCGGAGCTGAATGCCATACTTGCCCGCAGCTGACTTGGGTTTTGGGGTGCCATACACATCGTACACAAAAAATTCACCGTAGGGGTCATCACCCCATGCAGAGTAGTCACCGCATTCCGCATAGACGTATATATATGGTGCTTCTAACCATAATTTATCTGTCCACAACTGAATAACGCCGGTCAGGCCATAAGTCCCGGCGGCGTGAGCTCCCTTTTTCACCACAATAAAGCAATTATAGTCAGACATACCGGGAACCACAGCCCGCCATGCTTTACGGTCACGGATGTACTCCCACACGCCGGGTGGCTCCACTCTGTTTAAACTTGCAGATGCATAGGGGAAATAAAATTTAAACTGACCCAGTTTCGCCAGCGGCTGACACTGCTCATCATCCAGATAAAAAGGCTTTGATCCTGTATCAGGATGAACATATATACCGTACCGGCTCAAGACAACCTCCCGATCCTGACCCGCAATACATTGCTGTCATCGAAAACATCTATCCTGGTATTATTAATCTCCATCCGCCCGCCCGATGTTGCACTGCGGATATCGAGGGTTCCGCGAAACGTTGCATTGTTAAACTCTGCATTTCCGGTTTTGGCATCGATCAGAAATCCGGATTTGCCCGCCACATAGTTCTCAGACTGCATTTTGTCAGTGACAACCACGCTGTTGAGCCATGCCTGATTAATAAACGCCTCACGCATAAACACCTGACCGTCTTTCATGTACATAAACAGATCCATGGATTTATTCACAGGGTTATAAAATGCGAACTGCTGGGCGCTGAACCCGATAAGCGTGTTTACCTGTCCGCCCTTCAGTTCGGCACCGATAACCATGCCGGCGGAATAGTCCTCACCGTTGTAATGAATGCGGACTTTCATATCGTGAACCACCGATGCCTGACCGGATGCCATATCCCACTGCGCCCGGATGGCGTTTTGTGCCAGTGCCAGACCGTCTTCTGCTTTAACCTGTACCGCATCCAGTTTCTCCGCCAGTGCCGTTGTTTCCGTGACTGTGTAGTTGCGGACTTCGATAATTTCCGCTTTCATCGCGCCGGTTTCGCGCTGCCAGTATCCCCACTGACCGTAGGCGTTGTTGGCGTTGTTGATAATGGCCTCGAAGTTATCATCCGCCTGCGACTGCAGGTCTTTGATGATTTGTGAGTCACCCAGCCCGGCAGCGACTTCATCAATAATGGTCGAGGCGTCGAACTCGGCCACACCGCGCACAAACTCAGTCCAGGGGGACTGATTGCCGGTTTTATCCACCAGGCGGGCGCGGAAATAAAACGCGGTACCAGCAGCCAGACCGGCAAGCTCATGAGAGCGGGACGGGTACGGCACATCGGCTAACAGCAACAGGTTTTGTCCGTCATTGGTTTTGCTGTACTGAATTTCGGTTTTCAGGGTATCTTCCGTGAATTTCCCGAACTCCCAGTTCAGTTTGATCCCGAATACCAGTGTGGCCGCACGGAAGTTCAGCGGCATCGGCGGATCTCCCACCTTACCGGTCAGCTGGGTTTCCTCTGAATATCCCCAGCCGCTGGAAATTTCAGCCGCGTTAATCGCCCTGACCCGCACCAGATAGCGACCTGAATACACCCTGGGCACGTCAAACGAAGTGGTGGCATTGCGCGGCACATTGATCCAGTTGCCGTCATCACGCCGCCACTGCGCCTCATAAGCAATCGCGTTCTCTGCGGGTGACCAAGTAACCTGCATGGTTTCAATGCTGATCCCCTGATTCACCACAGAGTAAGAGCTGATGGTGATATCTTTCGGCGGGAACTGGTTACCCGGCGGAATAACACTGATCGGACGCTCATCGAGTACCGCACCGGTGTCTATCCGGTCATATTTGTCCGGGTCATGCATAGCCGCAGATATCGTGAACGTACCATCGTCATTCTCAGTCACACTCACCACCCGGTACTGCTGGGCATACAGCTCGTCTGATTCAGTCACCCAGACGCACTCCGGTTCCGGTGTTTCGCTGTATGCTGTGGTGACAGTAATTACCCTGTCCGTGACCATTTGGATAGTGCGGGCCTGTGATTTACCAGACGGCAGGTTCAGCAGCAGCCGGTCGCCCGGCGCGGCATCCGGTTTTCGGTCGAGCGTGACACTCCGGCCATTCACTGCACTGACGCGACCGCCGGTCACTTTCCCGGACAGGTTTTCATCCGCCACCGCAATAATGTAGCCCGGCTGCGGTATGTTGCCGTCCAGTCCCACGCCGAATGTCACCACCCGGTCTTTGTTGTTGGTCAGAATACCCCAGCGGCCTTTGCGGTTGGCTTCTGACTGCCGGGTACAACCAATTGCCGTCATTTCCAACTGATTAAAACCGAACCGGTAAACCAGCTCATTTTCAAATACCGGCTCCATCGCATCAGCATAGCCGTTCAGCGGATCTGAGTACGATACCAGCGAGGAGGAATAGCGGGCCTTACTGCTGCTGCCGGAATAGGTGAACTTCCCGTCGAGGACGTTGGCTTTGGTGTAGCTGTAATCAATGTCACGCGGCATATCCGCCAGGGTGATAATCTGGTTGCCTCCCCAGTAGGTCATGCCCCGGAAGATGGCGGCAAAGTCACGCAGCACGGTATAAGCTTCATTGCGATCCTGCACATACACATCACAGATATAGCGCGGCTCAGTGCCGCTGCCGCCCTTACCGTCCAGTACCGGCTGGTCACAATACTGCGCAACGCGGTACAGCTCCCATTTATCGATATTCTGCATTTTGATGCGGTCACCGAGGCCGAAGCGATCGGAAACCACAATATCGTAAAATATCCAGGCGGGGTTATTGGTCCACGCCCACTTAAACGAACCGTCCCAGGTACCTGAATACGTCCGGCGCTCCGGGTCATAGTTTGACGGTACACGGATAACCCGCATCTTCGGCTCACAGGTGACCTGCGGGATCGAGCCGTTAAACTGTTTTGAATCAAACTCGATATACAGCAGCGCGGTATGCGGATAGGTCAGTTTGGCGTCGATCACCTCGGTATAACTCTGCAGCACCATGGTGTCACCGATTTTAGCGCTGTTGGCATCCGGCGTGATTTTTCGCACCCGCAACGTCCAGGATGTGACCGACTGTGGCAAATCAATACGGTGAGTACGCTCATAACCGGAAGTGGTTTTGCCCTTCACACGCCCGTCCACAACGGTTTTCCAGCTGCCGCCATCAGTCTGTAAATCAATGGCGTATTTCACTTCGTTGCCGACCATATCCCCGTTATCCTCCTGGCGGAACAGGGACGGCCATTTCAGGCGAACACGGATTGCGGACAACTGCGGATTGGTGAATGCATGCGCCCACGGTGTACTGCTCTGCACCATAGCGCCGACCGTAATTTCATTTTCCGCCGCCGGCATCCCCTGAATGTAAGTTTGTGCCTGAGTGCCGGGGCGGTATTCCCATACCACGCCGGGGAAGTTTTCCGATCCGTCGGCATTCAGCAGGGGCGTACCGTCCAGAAAGATATTCTTCCCGGTCAGCTCACCGGCAAATTCCCCTTCCCCGAGGGCGATCAGCAATTTGGCTTTTGCAACAGACTGTAAGTCGTCCGGCTGTTCGACGGGCGTGCGCGGGCTGCCACCGCCGCCTTTATGGCCTGCTATTTGTATCATTGTGGGATTCCTGCTGAATAACGGAGAAAGGATTACTGCTGATCTTCGACGTAAATTCCGGCTGAGATAACGGCTCCGCCGATGCGGCGCTTACCGTACCCGATCGGTACCGGGTAGCCCTGAGAAACGGTGTTCGTCGGCGCGCCGAACGCATAGGATGGTTTGTTTTCGCCCTGGTCTTTCATGGCGATCCCGTTTGGCTGCGGGGACAACATCTGGATAATACCACCCAGCATCATTGCCGCGCCGGTTGTAGCCATAAAACCGGTCATACCACCAGCTGCAAAAGCGGCACCGATACCACCTGACATAAATACAGCTGCAGCCACCAGCACTGCCCCGAAAATAGTCTGAAATAATCCGCCGCGTTTGCTGCCGATAACAACAGGTATAATCCTGATAACATCACCTGTTACCGGAAACCCGAGATCATCTTCACCGATGTTTTTCTTACCTCGAAAAATCGCAAAGGTCAGTCCGCGCGATTTACTCGTATTCAGGAACTGTTCGAAACCCGGAATAGTGCAACACAGTGCACGAACAGCTTCTGATGTGGTACTGATTAGACGTTGATGTGTTTTACCAAACGTTTTACCCAGCACTCCGCCCAGCTCTATTTTTGTCATTATTTCTTGTTGCATAAGTTTCTCCACTTACTGTAACCGGGTAATTTGTGAATTATTTCCCGTCGCCGGATAAAGCAACTGCATCTGCCCTTTAACATCAAATGCAGCCATACACCGGGCATCAAAATCCTTATAGTCAGCTGAGCTGTTGGCGATATTAGTCACCGCCACCATTTGTTCTTCAACTTTCCGTAAGGCATCTGCCTTGAGATACTGATGAATTTTCTCACGCGCTGACCGGTTTTCTTTTACCGATTCGTAGACATAGTCAGGCAATGCAACGCCGTATACCCACTTCGCCGTAATCATCCCGAAAAGTGACGGACACCCGCCAACATGACCAAAGTAAGGAACACCGGCCATTTTTGACAGTGCGCGATAGTAGGGCTCCTGAAAACGCTTTTCCCACTCAGTAGCGTCTTTGTATGTCAGCAGGCCTATAACCTGATCTTCCGTCAGTGTCATATTCTGCGCCATCAGCATATTTTTTATATGCCGGTCACAGGCACGGGCGAATTTTGGTGATAACCAGCGGGAAAACTCAATGACCAGTTCCGGGTGAATCCAGGTGCCGCCATAGCGCCCTTTTTCCACTTTTACTAAAAGACGGGAAATCCCGCCTTTAAAATCCAGAGCTTCAGCATTCAATTCCTGCCCTATTTCTTTCGCGTACTCTTTTGTTGAGTCCAACCGCAACCAATCGAAAGCTTTTTTATCAAAGTGCTTGGCTGCCACTGTTGCATTCACCCAGCAATCACCATTAAACGGGATCAGGGATTCGTCATACTTCATGGGTATGATTTTAATCATGATACTTTCCTTATTTAGGTAATGAACCTTTGCCACATAGGAGATCAGCCCATCGAAGCAGCATCAGCTATAGCTGATCCCCTCAAAGGCTCATTCCTAAATATCGGTTCGATGTTTAAATGCGCATGTGCATGTGGTGCACTGGTGGGTAAAACTGAATTTCAGGCATAAAAAAACCCGCCGGAACGGGTTATATTTTTTAATTAATTTAAATACATGAAGTTATAGAATTTATTCTATTATCTATTCTGTATTTAAACATTCCGCCCTGATGATAAAAACTAATATTTGTTTTATCTCCAGTACTGGTCACATCAACTAATTCAAGTTGTCCCGCTGAATAAACAGACCACCCATCTTTTGCAGGCTGTATAAAGACGCTTCCGTATGTTTGGCTTTTTTCCTGCCATCCATAGAGAATGCAATTGGCTACTTCTTGAGTTGATTTATCTGATTGAAATTTATTATCTGCTGGCCGCTGACGAAGTTCTGCCATTCCTGCGCATCCAGTAACAATAAAAATAAATAGCAGCGTTATAATTTTCTTCACTACCCACTCCTATACATATTTAATAAACAATTGTCATTCAGGGTAATAGCACCAAGTCACGTTGTCATGTGTAATTTATGTCTCAGTACCATAATTGTGCGATCACGCCAATAACCGCCATAGGGCACCCGCTGACTCAAGTGCCCGTATAAGTGATGCAGGAGCATATTATCATCCAGCAGAATACCGGCATGATTGGCGACCGGCGCCTGCACCTGCATCACTATCATATCGCCCGGTTGTGGATCATCGACCTGAATAAATCCCGCTTCCCGCCAGTTATCAGCATAACGATTTTCACCCAGCTCCCACCAGGGATAGTCCACCCGGTAATCCGGCAGTTCAACGCCGCGCTCCTGCCGGAACCAGCTCATTACCAGCCCCCAGCAATCTGTAAATCCGAGCACAAACGGACGACCAAGTAATGGCAGCTCGCCGCGCGGCTGAACGGTCCGCAGATCCCCCTCCGGACAGCTGACGATATACCACGGGATACCAAGGGCATCACACTGTGCTTTATCCAGTTCTGACGGTTGGGTGGTGGCATCCGGGTGGCTGTGAACAATACCGATTACTGTGCCCCAATCCTCAGCAGCAGCGTAATCCTCCGGCGATAATACAAAATGCTCTTCCGGCGTAGCTGCGACATTGCAGCAGGGAAAGTATTTCACCACACGGGATTTTTGCGCGATCACCCCGCAGCACTCGCGGGGATATTCACGTTCAGCATGTGAAAAAATGGCCGCCTGAATGTTTTTGCGCATCCCTATTTCCTCAGTAATGATGTTCCGGGAAAGCCGCCGAACGGGATCGGATTATTTTTCCCGAAACGGGGAAAGCAACCGGTATTCAGCATACCGCTGCACTGATCCTGTGCCGGGTCATCTACCCGGTTGCCGTGTTTGTCGAAATACCCGTTCTGACCGGCATAATCACAGCCGTCACCGGATTTGTATTTGCCGCGTATACACCAGGTACACATTGAATGCAGTTGCCGCGTCGGGATCAGCACCCCCTGCAAATCCATCGGGCTGGCTAATTCAAACTCAATAACTTCGTTGGTTTCCGATGATTTGCTGTCGATATAAAAGACGGAGACTTTTTCCTGAGTCGGATCTGCCAGCGGGTTGCCATCCGGAAAGTTTGCCGCATCCAGATAGTGCGCCAGCGTATCGTGTATCGTGACTTTCGCTTTCAGCATATCATCGTAGGCCAGGCACAGCGCGGTGATTGATCCATCGAGGTTTGCCACTGATAACTTCGGCTGCGCACCGGAACCGCTTGTTGATGCCTCTATTCCTTCAATCTGCACCGGCCACGCACGGTACTCTTCGCCCTGCCACCAGATGGATTTCGCCGGCAGTTTTTCAGGGTCACCGCCGGCAGCCGTAATCTCTGCTTCTTTGTGAGGAATGTTGTAAGCATGGAACCGCAAAACATCCGGCGCGCCGAACGCGGTACCGTCAACCTCAAAAAGCCGGACGGCATTACCCGGTTCCAGCTTCTGGTAATCGTTTGTGATCATGGTTTAAATGCCTGGGTAAATGTAAGAGAGAGCGAATAGTTGTCACCGCCGAGCGGGGTGAGTTTCGGATCATCACAGCGATACAATCCGGTACTCTCCAGCGGTGGTGTCCACTGAAAAGCACGGATACCGCCGTGCCGGTCAATAAAATCCCGGATTGGCAGGATATAACTTTCCGCCCCGGTAAAATTGAGTGACCACTTCTGGCTGCGGGGATTGATGCCATCCCCGCAAACCTGTTCGTAACCGTCACCAAACTTTGCCTTGCGGGCTCTGAAGGAGGTATCGCCCTGCGGATTCAGGCGCGGACTCCAGGTGAATGTTTCTATCATCTTTTCCCCTTCGCGACATTCCAGATCGCCCCGCCCGGACGTAAATCCGTGGCCATAAGTGAACGATAGCGCTGATCAACAAACTGACCAATCTCCCTGCCGAACCGCTCAAAACCGCCGGATGCCTGAACCTGCTGATTTCCGTCACTGTCGATGTTGATATGAACCACAGGTGCCGTACCGACAACATTACTGCCACCATAAGCCCGGACGCCGAGATTGCCATCCGGCCCGCGCTTCAGCGGCATAATCGCTTCAGATCCCGCTTCACCCATCAGGCCGATATTGGGTGCTCCCCCCTTGGCGAACGGAAATACGGTCGGAGAGCTGACAATGCTGTTACTGTATGCACTCAGCCCCGGGGAGGTATACACACCGCCGGTCGCATGGGGAGTCATTCCCATAGCATCACCCAGCCATGTCCCGCTCAGGCCGCTTTTCAGTCCGTTGAAAATACTCATCTGGACAATCATTTTTGTGATATCGGTGAGAATGGATTTCGTAAAGT
This sequence comes from Morganella sp. GD04133, assembly GCF_029835375.1. Classification (NCBI taxonomy): domain Bacteria; kingdom Pseudomonadati; phylum Pseudomonadota; class Gammaproteobacteria; order Enterobacterales; family Morganellaceae; genus Morganella; species Morganella sp. GD04133. The sequence continues at coordinate 9,119 of NZ_JAODZS010000058.1, forward strand.
CGGCAAAATTTGCCCGTCCGGTGGTCAGAAAATCAGTGAACATAGACGATGTGCTGTTAAGCGCATTCGCAGATGTATTTCGCATCATTGCGAACGCATTACTGCTGCTATCGCCGAAATCTTTCCAGCCCTGCTTTAAACCACCCTGCCAGTCCGCCTCTGACGTGGCTTTGTCTTTTGCGGCCTGACGGACGATATCAGTCTGCTTTTGCTGTTCAGCATTCAGAACGGCGGTCTGATCTTTGTATAACTGAGAGGTTTTATCAGAGATTTCTTTATCCAGCTGATACCGGCGCTGACGGAAGTCATCCGCAATCCGCTGCTCTTCAAGCATCAGGTTATAATCCGCTGTCGGCATAATGATTTGCAGGCGCTGATTATCCGCCTCCTGCTGCATGGACTGGGTACGCTGCGTTATTTCAAAGTTCTGATCATCAAACTTTTTACGCAGCCCTTTCAGTGCGATTTCCCGTTCAAGCCCGGCGTTGAGCTGTAACTGGGTACGGATGGATCCGGCATTTTCCATCACACTCTTCTGAGCGGCATTCAGTTTTTTACCTGCCAGGCCGACCAGCTCCTGCTCAAATGCAATCAGCTTACTTTCAGATGCGGTCAGCTTTTCATTTTCTGCAAGCTGCGCCCTGAGCGTGGCGGTCTGCTCCATCAGTTGCTGCGCCCGGCGCTGACCTTCCGGAATACTGCCACTGCCGTGCCCTTTCTTATCCAGTGAGCTGTAAAGGCTGTCGATCCCCTTCATTGTCTGCTCAAACTGCTTTGCATCCATCTGGCCGGATTTAAGTTGCTCACGGGCGGTATTTTGCAGTTTCAGTTTTTCTGCGTGTTTATCCGCGCCCGCTTTATACGCTGAGTTCAGTTGCAGTTGTGCATCCAGCTGCTCACGGGTATTTTTTATTTGCTCCTTTTGCTGCTGTTCCTGCTCCGCGTTTTTTATCGCGGCGCCCATTTGCCATGTCAGTCTGGCAAGGTTTTCCGCCTGAATTCTGGCTATACCGGCAGATACAGAAAAATCTCTTGCTGTCTGATTCAGTGAACGGTAGCGATCTTCAATATCCTTAATGCCTTTCTCATGAATGGCATTGACCCTGGTCTGTTCTTCATTCAGTGTTTTAGTGGCATTAAGGGCGCTTGTTCTGGCCAGCTCTTTTGCCCCTTCAACATCCCCCTGACGCTCCAGCAGTGCAATCCGGTTTATGGTGGCCTCATCAAAAACCAGACCTTCATTGATAAGCTGACGAAGACTCTGAAGAGGCTGCTCATTAATAGATGACAACTTCGTGATCAGATGGTCTGCGCTGCCGCCGGATTTTTCCAGCTGCACACCGAATTCAGACACTTCACGCAGCATTGAGCCGGAGAACCCGGCAGTCGCTGCTGCCGTCACCGTTTTGTATGCCTCTGCTGTTCCGCCCAGCTGATTAGCCAGTGTGCGCAGCTGGTATACCGAATTATTCAGCCCGGCTCCGCCTTTCTGAATGGCAGCATTAAACGCCTTTTGCCGCTCTTCCGCCTCTTTGTATTGTGAATACAGGTAAGTAGCAGCACCTGCAGCCGCCATCAGACCAATACCGAGTGTTCCGCCCAGCATAGCCCAGGTATTTTTCAGCAGACCGCCTGCCTGTGCAGATGCACGCTGCGCTAATGTCAGCTCCCTGTTTGCTGCCGACAAGCCCGCCGTGGCGGAAGTTAGATTACGCTTACCTGATGCCTCGTTACGCTCCGCATCAACCAGACTACGGGCTGCCGAGCGGAGTTTATTTTTTGCTTTTTCCTCCGCAATGTTTGCCTCACTGATTACACGCGCGTTCTCCGCGTGTTCTCTGGCATAAGAAACAGTGACACCGTGCTGCTTGTTTACCCTCGCCTGCCGGGCATAATATTCATCCAGCGCAATAGCCTGCTCCCGCCTGGCCGCCGCCTCGTCCGGCAAGCTGAATCTGTGACTGAGCAGCCTGTTTTGCACTTCCGGCCTGTTTTACCTGTGCCTGCGCCATCTGCACTGCACTTTCCGCAGCGGCAATATCCTGTGCCCGCTTATTGCTGACAGCGGAGCCAAGGCGATCAACATCATTAGCGGCCCGTTCCAGTGCCGGAATAAAGGCACTGAGGATGGATGAACCGGCAACATTAGCACCGACTGAAATATTGGTCAGTGATGTCCGTAACTGCGCGAACCCGGACCGCACTCCTGAATTCCCCATCTGCGCAATACTGTTACCGGTCCGTTTCGCCTCATCGGAAACACGGGCCAGATCATTTGCTGTTCTGGCCGAATCCGAGCCGACATCCCGGCTGAATTTTTTTGACCCGGCAGACGCTGTACCAAAGGCATCTGCCACCTCAGACTTAAAACTGGCTGCGTTGAGGTGTAACGCAACCGCTAAACTTGCAACGTCAGCCATTTAAGATCCTCATTACATCATTGCACTGTGTGCTGATATCCGGTGATACCGTTGGAACCACTGTATTTCCCCCAGCCCCACCCGCTGCCTCTTCTTCCAGCATAAAAAAAGCCCGCCAGTGATTAAGCAGATCGGCGGGCATATCAGACAGTTTTCGCGGGTCAGACTCACCCCACCGATCCGCCAGCTGAAAAAGCAGATAGAGGCGGGGTGAGTCCGTCAGTTTTTTTTCGCGTCCTCAATGGTTCCGTAGCAGTATTTCTGCAGCGTATTCATTGCTTCCACAAAGACCGGATTACTGTGTGCATCAATAAGCTCTTTTGCTGTCGGCAGATCTTCCGCACTGACCGGGATTCCGTTCTCATCACAGATAGCTGACAAAATCAGATTGGCCCCCGCAAGGGTAACCCCGGAATAATCACCGGCATCAAAAGCAGCCTTGCGATCTTTTTCGTAGCGGTCAAGCTCCCCGACAGTAAGACGCCGCAGATATACCTCCGTACCGAAGAGTGTATGTTTTTCCGTGTGTGAATCCGGCTTTAACAGGGCTGATTTCAGATTCATTATTCCCCGTCTCCTGTTGGTGGTGTGACAGTAGTGGTTCCCCAGGTGATGTTGTTCTGCTTACCTTTCACGGTAATCTGAATCACCTCACTGGCAGGGGCGCTGATATCGTTCATTTCCCAGCCTGACAACGCGAGGATCATCGTCGCTGTACGCCCGTTCGGCAGTTCGAAATAAAACTGCACAGTCTTACGCTGTTCGGCGGCATTGAGAAACGCGGCGAAATCAGCATTGCTGGGATCATCAATAAACCCGAGTGATTTTTCAGGTCCTTCCGGCAGATCGGAAATCGACTGTTTGTTGGTATCTTTCAGGGTCGTGCAGTCAATAAAACCACCGGTAAGCCCGGTAGCCCCCAGCGCTTTACAGTTAACCAGCGCTTTCATTTTATCGACGGGATCACCGGCCTCACCAAATTTTACAATGGTGCCGGCAGGTAACATGGCGTATTCCGGGGAGGATTTTTCTCCGGCCATAATAGTTCTCCAGGTTAACGGTTTTCATTAATACCGGCGCGGATGGCGGCGGCAAGGGTGTTTAAAATATCTTTACGGTGATAATCCAGCGCCGGGCGTATAAACGGACGCGGGATCTGTTTTGATGTCCCGAATTCCTGAGCCTGCGCTTTCATGTGGTGCTCTTTTGACGGACCCACACGAACGGTCATCAGGGTGATGTATTTTTTATCCTTCATCCGGTCAGTGGTTCTGACCTTGATACTGTCCCGCATGTGTTCATCGTCGTGACTGCTGTCATAACCGGCATACTGCTTCATATCTTCCGCAACAACGGTCATAGCCTCACGGCCTGCATCGCGCAGTATTCTGGATGTCAGTTTTTCCCCGAGATTCATCAGCTCCGCTTCCAGCCCGTCAAGGCCGGAAACCTTAACCGTTGTTCTCACGATGCATCCTCCGGATAAGTGATAATAAAATCCCGCATGACTGACCAGCGGACAGTGTTATTTGTCAGCTCTTCCCGCCCCTGCTGAAAACCACCACGCTGCACGGTCTGCACCGGATAATTACCGATGTGACCATGCTGGATCGGCTCCCAGGCATCACGGATGGCTTTATCCAGCAGCAGGGCTTTTTCGTAGTCATTCAGTACGTAAATGCCTATCTGAAAACGCGCCACGATAAGATGAGTAGTGACCATACCGGCGGAATACCGCGGATCACTGATGCGCTGAAAGGTGATACCTTCCTGTGCATCTTTCGGTAATAACAGGGGGAAAACGGGCATTGCGGTGATAGCGGAAAGAGACGACTTAATGTCACTTTCGATCATGTCGTATGTCTGCCTCCGTGGTAATAATCAGTTTCGCCGGATCGTTACGGTTACAGGCACGGACGGTAAAAAACCGGCTTTGGTATTCAATCACCCAGTCGATTTGAATATCCGCGCGCGGCCGCACAGTAAACTGCATGGTTTCAATGACCTGATCCTGCTCTGCCGTCCGGATTTTACGGTTGGATATCGCCTCGGCTTTGGCCCACACCGTGATGACTTTCGTCAGTTCAGTACGGGAATCACCGAGATCACCGGACACCACCTCCGGCCTGTACAGGGTGATGCGTTTGTTGAGTTCACCGGCCAGCATTATTTTTCCCTCATGGGTGAAAAGCGATAGTCACAAAGCAGATCATAAAAACCCTGTGGTAATTTCTTCAGTTCCCGGGTGTCATACCAGAAACCGACCACCAGCATGAGTGTCAGCCGGATAACCGGTGTGATGTCCATTCCGTCCGGATCACTGTCAGGAACTGCGTCGTCATACAATTTCCGGTTCAGGTAGTTTTCTGCTTTTTCTTTTGCCGCATCCAAATAGCCAAGCAGAAGCAGATCCTCTTCCTCAGTGTCAATGCGGCATTGCAGGCGCAGCTCTTCAATTGTCGGTAATGGCATGAAACCCCCAATAAAAAAGGCCACTGAGCGACCTTGGGTTTATTTATTGCTTATTGTGCTATCTCAATTAATTTAACGGGTTTTTCACCTGCCTCATGACACCAGTTGTTATATTCACTGACAGCGCGCATTAACTCACCATCCGCAAGCCCAACTTTATCAACCAGGCTGGTTAGATTTTCAGCATCAAAAACAACAATTTCAGGCGGAACATGATTGGCATTGCCTTTCTGATGAAGGGAGTAAACAACCGCCCGCAGATCGCCTACCGCCCGGGCTCTTTCAATATGCATCGCTTTGATTTTTTCAAGCAAAACCTTACAGCGACCAATTGCTTCATAGTTTTTTTCTGTCATTGGTTCCTCCGTTAAGAACGGTAATTACATTTGCATCAAAAAGGCGGCATTTCTGCCGCCGTGACTGATTACTTCGTACCGTCTGCCGCTTTCAGTAATTTCACTGCGTTGCTGTCAACCAACATGCTGCCGACACGCTTCGTGGTGTAGAAGTGTACAAACGGTTTGTTGGTGTACGGGTCACGCAACATGCGGATGCCGATACGATCCAGAATGGTGTAGCAGCGCTTGAAGTTACCGAATGCCAGCGGAACAGCACCGGCAGCCATATCAGCAAACTGCTCATTCTCCGCAATACCGTAGCCCAGCAATGCAGATGGCTGACCCAGTTGCAGGCCAGGCTGCCACAGGTAGTTGCCCTGTGAGTCTTTCAGGGTGCGAACTTTAAATAACGTGCTGTTATTCATCATAAATTTAGCGCCACTGCGATAAGGCTTACGCAGTGTGTAAACCAACTGCATCACTTCATCAGCTGTCAGTTCAGCTGGTTTCTTCAACAGCAGATGCTGCAGTTTTCCCCAGTCGCGATCCTTATCTGCCTTATCCTCACTGCCGTAAGCCAGCAGCCCTTTCGGTTTTTTACTGCCGTCACCGTTGGTGAATGCTGCTTCTTCCTGTTCAGCAAATTCAATTGCCAGTTCACCGGTAATAAACTGCTCAACATTGAAAAAGGCATCATCCAGCATGGTCTGGGTGGCCCCGGGATTACCGTAAATCTCACCCCACACCGGTTCAATCGGGCCGAGTTTAGGCGTTGCGGTTTCAGGGCGTTTTTCTGTTTCCCCTACCCATCCGCTGCCGGTGCCCCCCATATTAACGAGGCGCTTATAGTTCGGTGTACCGACTGAGACAACATTACATTCCTGACGCATAACAACTTCATCACGCAGCGCAGAGATAATGGTGCGATCCAGTTCTTCCGGTACGGCATAACCGCCATCCGGATCAGAGCCAATCTGCATGGCTCTCTGTTCCAGTTCAACCAGGCCATCATCCTTACCCTTGCGGACAAACAGTTCGAACGCGCTTTTGTGTTCGGCGACATCTTTGTTTGCCACACCGCCGCCCGGACGTTTCACAGCCGCCAGCTCGGCTTCCAGTGACGATTTCAGTTCATCCAGCTCGGATAATTTTCCGTTCAGGGTGTCCACCGATTCCGCCAGTTTGCCTTTTTCTGATTCGATGGCATCAATACGCTTGTCATTTTTTCTCTGAAACTCTTCAAATGAAGATTTCAGTTCTTTTGCCACTTCGCCTAC
>NZ_JAODZS010000059.1:0-14596 GCF_029835375.1 Morganella sp. GD04133
ATCAGTGAAGTGGCAAAAGAGCTGAAAGCGTCATTTGAAGAATTTAAGTCAAAAAATGACAAACGTATTGATGCCATCGAATCAGAAAAAGGCAGACTGGCCGAGTCAGTGGAAACTCTGAACGGCAGATTATCCGAACTGGACGAGCTGAAATCGTCGCTGGAAGCTGAGCTGGCGGCCGTGAAACGCCCGGCAGGTGGTGTGGCAAACAAAGATGTTGCTGAGCACAAAAGTGCATTCGAACTGTTTGTCCGCAAAGGTAAGGATGACGGCCTGGCCGAACTGGAACAGAAAGCCATGCAGATTGGTTCTGATCCTGACGGTGGTTATGCCGTGCCGGAAGAACTGGATCGCAATATTATTTCTGCTCTGCGTGACGAAGTCATTATGCGTCAGGAATGTAATGTTGTCTCAGTCGGCACACCGAATTACAAGCGCCTCGTGAATATGGGAGGTACCGGCAGCGGTTGGGTTGGTGAGACTGATGCCCGTCCGGAAACCAGCACGTCAAAACTCGGTACCATTGAGCCGGTGTGGGGGGAAATTTACGGCAATCCGGCGGCGACTCAGACTATGCTGGATGATGCCTTTTTCAACGTTGAGCAGTTCATTACCGGTGAACTGATAACTGAATTTGCAGCGCAGGAAGACGCGGCATTCACCAGCGGAGACGGCAGCAAAAAGCCCAAAGGATTGCTGGCCTACGGCAGTGATGATAAAGCGGATAAGGAGCGTGACTGGGGCAAATTGCAACACCTGTTGCTGAAGAAACCGACCGAACTGACCGCTGATGAAGTGATGAAACTGATTTATACCCTGCGAAAACCATACCGTAACGGTGCTAAGTTTATGATGAATAACAATACGTTATTCAAAGTGCGCACACTGAAGGATTCCCAGGGAAATTACCTGTGGCAGCCGGGCCTGCAATTGGGTCAGCCGTCTGCATTACTGGGATATGGTATTGCGGAAAATGAGCAGTTTGCTGATATGGCTGCCGGTGCTGTTCCGCTGGCGTTCGGTAACTTCAGACGCTGCTACACCATCCTGGATCGTATCGGCATCCGTATGCTGCGCGATCCGTACACCAACAAGCCGTTTGTGCATTTCTATACCACGAAGCGTGTCGGCAGCATGATGGTGGACAGTAATGCTGTGAAATTACTGAAAGCTGCAGGTGCAGGAGGCTGATTAATTACGGCGGCAGAGATGCCGCTTTTCCGGAGGGTTTCATGTCATTACCGACAATTGAAGAGCTGAAAATGCAATGCTATATCGATGGTGACCATGATAATGATCTTTTACTGCAATTTTTGAGTGCTGCCGTATCAGAAGTTGAGCGGGTCACTAACAGAAAGCTTACCCCGGAAAAACCTGATAAAGACGACCCTGATACCTTGTTTTTAAGTGCGGATATAGTGCTCAGATTAAAACAGATGGTCGGATTTTGGTATGAAAACCGGGAGGGGCAGTCATTACCGGACTCTTTGTACCGCCATTTAAGAGATTACCGGCGCAGGCCGTAAGGATGAAATTATGCAGGCTGGTCGTCTGAGACATATTGTTGTATTTCAGAGAGCTGAAATCACAATACTCCCGTCTGGCCAGAGAGAAAAGTTATGGGTTGATATTGGCCCGTCTGTGAATGCGGAAGTCAGACCCGTCAGTGGCCGGGAACTGCTGACCGCCGGAGCGGAAATGTCAGAAATCACTGTTCGTGTATGGATGCGGTACCGGCCGGATATTCATCCCGCATGCCGGATGGTATATCGCGGTCAGGTCTACGATATTCAGGCTGTGATCCCGGATGTGAAATTTACCCGGCTGGAACTGCTGTGTAAACAGGGGGTGAAAGATGGCTGATATGGGGCTGGATTTGTCCGGTTTTGCTGAACTGTCCCGTGATCTGGAATCACTCAGCCGGGCTGAAAATACCCGTGTGCTGCGGGAGGCTGCGAAAGCCGCAGCGGATATGCTGCGGGATGAGGTCCGGCGGAGCGCTCCTGTCAGGACCGGAAAACTGGCGCGTAATATCGTTACCGGCGGTCAGCGGAGCCGTTATAAAGGTGAGGTTGTCTCCGGTGTGTACATCCGGGGAACCAACGCCGCCGGAACCAACAGTGATAACACACTGAAAACCGACGACCCGCGTAATGCGTTTTACTGGCGTTTTCTGGAAAACGGCACATCCAAAATGGCACCACAACCGTTTATCCGCCCGGCATTTGACGGTAAAGCGGATGAGGCTGCGGATCTGGCGCTGAGCAAACTCAGTCAGGCTATCGATAAGGTGCTGAGCGGATGAAAGAATCTGATTTGTTTTCTTTGCTTGACCCGGTGCTGCCGGGCAGGGTTTTTCCGTATGTGGCTCCGCAGGATGAACCCAAAATTCAGCCGCCGTGGTGTGTTTTTTCACTTTATGATACCGGCGGCGATGTGCTGTGCGGCCGTGCTGAGACAATGACCAATATCCAGATTGATGTGTATGCAAAAACCATCGATGAAGCCCGCCGGATCCGTGAACTGTCTGTTGCTGCTGTTTCTCCGTTTTCACCGGCAGAGTTTACAGAAAAGCAGGGCTATGAAGCGGATACCTCGCTTTTCCGGGCCACGCTGGAGTGTCAGGTCTGGCAATAACGTAATCTTGAACAACAAGCTGCTGCGGCAGCTTTTTTTATGCTTACAGGAAAATAATCATGCCGAGCAAATATGAAAAAACGCAGGGCACGAAAATCAGTATTTCAAAGCTGCCTGCAACAGAAGTGAACCCCGCATCCGCAGAATTTCTGCCGCTGGCCTGTGCGGCCAAAGAGATCAGTTATACCGGTGGGCAGAAGTCGGATATTGATGTCACAACCCTGTGCTCAACGGAGCAGGAAATGACCAACGGGCTGGCCTCTCCGGGGGAAATCACGATCTTCGGTAACTGGTCACCGGATGAAGGTCAGGATGTTCTGCGTACTGCCTATGACAAAGATACTATTCATGCGTTCAAAGTGGAGTTTCCGTCAGGTAATGGTTATGCCTTCCTGGCTGAAGTCCGTCAGAACAGCTGGAGTGCGGCAACCAGCGGGCTGGTCACCGCGTCTTTCACGCTGCGTATGAAAGGTAAGCCTGTTCCGCTGAAAAACGGGGCGGTAACTGAGCCGGGAAAGAGGGAATAAGCCGTGGCGAATCGGAAACTGTCATTAAAAGAACTGGCACTCAGTCCAAAAAACGCCTTTCGTTCAAAGATGGTGAAGGTACCTGAATGGAGCGGCGTCACCGTTATTCTGCGGGAACCGTCTTCGGCAGCCTGGCTCAGATGGCGTGAGCTGATGAATACCGGCGCAGACGGGGATGAAAAATTGTCAGAGGCAGAACAGGCGCAGCGTAATCTGCGGGCTGATGTGGTGATGTTTTCTGACGTGCTGCTGGATGAAGATAAAGAGCGGGTGTTCAGTGATGATGACACGGAAACAGTGATGGCTGTTTACGGGCCGGTTCATGCCCGCTTACTGAAACAGGCACTTGATCTGATGACCACGCCGGATGAAGCGGAAAAAAAGTAGCACAGCCCGGGATGTTTTTTCTGATGACACTGGCACTCCGGATGGGGCGCACAGTGGATGAACTGACCAGAACGATGAGCGCCGGTGAGCTGACCATGTGGATGGCTTTTGACCGCCTGAGCCCGATCGGGGACATCCGCAGTGACATACAGACGGCCCATATTGTCTCATCGCTGTACGGCGCACAGGGCGGCAAACTCAGCCTGAATGATGCGAGGCTGCAATGGGGAAAAACGGATAGCGGTGAGGCAGGTGACGGGCTGGAGGGTTTTCTGAAATCGGTATCTGAAAGCTGATTGTACTGACATAGCAGAGGACGTAATGGCAAAGCTTCGTGAGCTTATTATTAAAATATCGGCAAATTCCTCCTCGTTTCAGTCTGAAATAGCGCGCGCCTCACGGATGGGGGAGAACTATTACCGGACGCTGGAGCAGGGCGGACGCAAAGCAGCATCGGCATCACGTGAAACGAAACGGGCAATCAGTGAACTGAATAATGAACTGTCATCAATAAAATCGACAGTAACCGGTGTCATGGGGGCCATGGCCGGTGCTTTTGCCACGCAGCAGCTTATCAGTTATGCCGATACATGGAGCCAGTTAAGCGGTCGCCTGAAACTGGCCTCTGTGTCTGCGGAGGATTTCAGCCGTGCTCAGCAGGAACTGATGTCGTTAAGTCAGCGTACCGGCACATCACTGGCGGCAAATACCAACCTGTATGCCCGTATTGCGCAGTCAATGCGTGATGCGGGTTATGCCTCGGGGGATGTGGCTAAAGTCACAGAAACGATTGCCACCTCACTGATTTTATCCGGTGCCAGTGCGGCGGAAGCCAGTTCCGTTACCACTCAGCTGAGTCAGGCACTGGCCTCCGGTGTGTTGCGCGGAGAAGAATTCAACTCCGTCATGGAAAACGGCGGACGACTGGCCAGACTGCTGGCAGCCGGAATGGGTACCACCATCGGCGGTCTGCGTGATATGGCGCAGAGCGGGCAGCTGACCACGGATAAAATCGTCCCGATCCTGACAAATACGGAGCAACTCAGAAAAGAATTTGAGCAGTTACCGCAGACCGTCAGTATGGCTTCGCAAAAGGTAGAAAACGCCTTTATGGCGTGGGTTGGCGGGGCTAATGAGGCGTCAGGTGCAACGAGTACACTGACCGGGGCGCTGAATGGTATTGCCGGGAATATAGACACCATCGCCACTGTTGCAGGGGCACTGGTCGGGGTTGGCCTTGCACGGTATTTCGGCGGGCTGACCACCAGTGTAGCCAGAGCCACTATCGGCGTGGCAAATGCCGCAAAAGGCGAGGTCGCTCTTGCGCAGGCCCAGCTGCGCGGAACACAAATTGCGGTTGCCAGAGCGCGTGCAGCAGAATACCGGGCACAAAAATCCCTGGCTGCTGCGCGCGGAACCGATGCACAGGCAGGCGCAGAAAAGCGGCTGGCAGCTGTACAGGCCTCCGTTGCACGCAATATAAATGCCCGAAATATCGCGCAAAATAACCTGAATAACGTCACATCTGTCGGTTCACGTCTTCTTGGTGGTGCGCTGGGGCTGGTCGGCGGTATTCCGGGGCTGGTGATGCTGGGGGCCGGTGCCTGGTACACGATGTACCAGAAGCAGGAGCAGGCAAGACAGTCCGCACTTGAATACGCCGCCACCATTGACCAGGTTCGTGCCAATCTTAATAAAATGACGCTGCCGGAAACCGCTGATAACTCCGGTAAAACCAAAGAAGCTCTGGCGGCGCAAAATAAACTGGTTGATGAGCAGCGTCAGAAAGTCGAGGGATTAAAATCAGAGATAGCTGGGTATCAGCAGATGCTGGCTTCTCCGGGACCAAGTATCAACGGCTATCTGATTAACCATCTGATCAGTCAGGAAGATGCGGTTAAATCCCTGGCTGCTGCGCAGGATGAGCTTTCGGTTGAACAGAGCAGACTTAATGAGCTGAGCAAAAAATCGGAAGAGATTCAGTCAGCACTGAAGGCGGTCGAAAGTCAGCGTGATTTTCTTATTCGTCAGCAGTCTGCTGCCCAGAATAATATGCGTCATTCATTACTGATGGTGAATGCGGAGCATAGTGAATTTAACCGGATAATGTCTGCCGGAAATCAGATCCTGACTAACCGTCTGGCTCTGGTTAACAGCCCGATGCGTATCCCGGCAGCGCCTCTCAGCGAAAAACAGCAGGATTTCATTCAGAAATCAGAGCGGGACAAAGAACTGTCCGCACTGACCGGGGAAGCCCGTGTTATCCGGCAGGCTGAGTTTGCCGCAGATGATATCGGTCTGCTGAATAAACCCGAATTTGCCGATAACCGGCAGAAATACATTGATAATCAGGTGGCAGCCTACCGGAATCAGGAAAAGCTGAGTAAGGAACTGAAAGCGGGTAAAAGCGCCCAGAGTGCTTTCAATAAAGAGCAGAAAGAAGCGGAACGTCAGGCGGAGCAGTATGCCCGCAAAATGGCGGATCTGAGTGTGGCCACGGAGGTTCAGAAAGTCAGGGCCACGCAGGGGGAAAAAGCTGCAGAGCTGTATGCGGCTGCGCATGAGGCCGGTACCAAATGGACGGATGAGCAGCGAAAAGCGATCCGCGCATCCTCTGTTGCCCTGGCGGAGTGGACACAAAAGGCCGACGAGGCGGTCAGAAAGCAGCGTGAAATGGATGATGCGCTGAAAGCGATGCGTGACGGTGCCCGTAAATTCAGTGATGAAGCGGAACAAATCGATAAAACCCGTGGGATGGGCGGAAACCGGCGCAGTTTGTATGAAGAACGCCAGCAGATTGATCGTGTTTATGCCAAATCTGATCAGGGAAAAAGTGCGACCGAAGCTTATAACCGGGAGATTGACGCGCTCAACCTGAAATATCAGAAAATAAAGGAAGTTCAGTCTGACTGGACCAGCGGGGTTACCCGGGGGATGGAAGACTGGGTTGCTGAGGCCGGAGACTATGCGGAGCAAACCGCATCTGCGGTACAGAGCGCCATGGGCGGTATGGTGAATAACATCACTGACATGCTGAACGGTAACAAAGCCAGCTGGCGCGACTGGTCTGTGGAAGTCCTTAAGTCTATCCAGAAAATTCTGGTTAACGCTGCGATTGTGAACAGTATTAAGTCCATGTCTGGTGTCGGTGGCTGGATTGGTGCTGTCGGTGACTTCCTGGGAGGTGCTGCGGCAAATGCCAAGGGCGGGGTTTATGACTCCCCGGGCCTGAGTGCGTACAGTAATCAGATAGTCAGCACCCCGACTTATTTTGCGTTTGCCAAAGGTGCCGGGCTGATGGGTGAGGCCGGACCGGAAGCGATTATGCCGTTAACACGGGCGGCGGATGGCTCTCTCGGTGTCCGGGCGATTGGCAGAAATCAGAATACCGGTTCTGCAGCACCACAGGTGTTTATTACCATTGACAGTAACGGCGGCAGCCAGACGCAGTCGTCAGCTGGTTATGAACAGTTTGGCCGGGAGATTGGGCAGTATGTAGACCAGCGTTACCGGGCGCTGATTAATACAGATCTGCGGCCCGGCGGTGCCATCTGGTCGGTTGCGAAAGGGGCCCGTCAATGATTGAAATTTTCACCTGGTGTCCCCGTGTTAATCCCACGGAGGACATCACCTATAAAACCCGCAGGGCGAAGTTCGGTGATGGTTATGAGCAGGTGTCCGGTGACGGTCTTAATCCCCGCAGCCAGAAGTGGTCACTGGAATTTACCGGCCGCGGGGAGTATATCGCGGCTATCCGTCAGTTTATCGACCGTCACGGCGGTATAAAGGCTTTTCAGTGGAAACCTCCGCTTGAGCCGGTCGGTCTGTACCGGTGCGACGAACATAAGCTCACCCCGCTCGGCGGTGACAACTATTCACTTTCTCTCACTTTTACTCAGGCATTTAAACCATGATCACAAATGACTACCAGAAGCTGGAACCGGGTAATGCCGTCCGGCTTTTTGAGGTTGACGGTACCGCATTCGGTGCGCCGGATATTTTGCGGTTCCATGCATACAACATCCCACATACAGAGGCAGAAATTACTGCCGCCGGTGGTGATCAGGAAAAATTACCGGCGAAATCCATCTGGTGGCAGGGTGAAGAGTACCGTGCGTGGCCGGTGCTGATTGACGGGATAGAGGCGTCGACCACCGGATCCGGCGCGCAGCCGAAGTTATCAGTGGCAAACCTCGATGGTTCAGTCACTGCGCTGTGTCTGGCATACGATGACATGCTGAAAGCGAAAGTCACGATACACGATACCCTGGCGCATTATCTGGATGCAGCAAACTTTCCGGATGGTAACCCGTCGGCAGATCCTACCCAGGAAAAAGTCTCGGTCTTTTATATCGACAGCAAATCCTCGGAAACCAATGAGGTTATCGAGTTTGATTTAGCCAGTCCGATGGATTTGCAGGGGGTACTGATCCCGACGCGGCAACTGCATGCAATGTGTACCTGGTGCATACGTGGCAAATACAAATCCGGTGACGGCTGTGATTATGCCGGGCAGAACGGGTATTTTGACAAACACGGCAACCGCGTGGATGACCCGGCACAGGATCAGTGCAGCGGTATGCTGAATACCGGTTGCTTCCCCCGTTTCGGGAAAAATAATCCGATCCCGTTCGGCGGCTTTCCGGGAACCTCATTACTGAGGAAATAATGATGCGTAAAAACATTCAGGCAGCTATTTTTGCCCACGCAGAACGTGAATACCCCCGAGAGTGCTGCGGGGTGATCGCGCAAAAATCCCGTGTAGTGAAATACTTTCCCTGCCGCAATGTCGCGGCCACGCCGGAAGAGCACTTCGTATTATCACCGGAGGATTACGCCGCTGCTGAGGATTGGGGTACGGTGACAGGTATTGTGCACAGTCACCCGGATGCCACCACTCAGCCGTCAGAACTGGATAAAGCACAGTGTGATGCCCTTGGCGTGCCGTGGTACATCGTCAGCTGGCCGGAGGGGGATCTGCGGACTGTTCAGCCGCGCGGCGAGCTGCCATTACTTGGTCGGCCGTTTGTGCTCGGGTTTACAGATTGCTGGGGGCTGGTCATGAGCTGGTTCCGGCAGGAACACGGCATTGAACTGCCGGATTACCGGGTGGATTATCCCTGGTGGGAGCAGGGTGAGAACCGTTACGCCGATAACTGGCGGGAAGCGGGGTTTATTCAGGTTGACGATCCGCAGCCCGGTGATGTCATCGTGATGCAGGTGCAGGCACCGGTCGCCAATCATGCCGGTATTCTGCTGCCTGATAACATGCTCCTGCATCACTTATACGGTCACCTGAGTCAGCGGGTACCGTATGGCGGTTACTGGCGTGATCGTACAGTGATGGTACTGCATCATGAGCAACTGATATGACCCGCTCCGGCGGGTTTTTTTACGGGGCAAATATGTCACAGGAAATTATGGTGAAAATTATACTCGGTGGTGTGCTGGGTAAAACCTTCGGCAAAACACATCAGCGCCTGGTCAGCACAACCTCCGAAGCGGTCCGTGCTTTATGTTGCACAATTCCCGGGTTTGAACGCTATCTGAATACCAGTAAATCCCGCGGCTTAACGTACGCGGTATTTCGCGGGAAAAAGAATATCGGGGTGGACGACCTCGGTTTTCCGGTGACGGATGATGTTATCCGGATTGTGCCTGTTGTGATCGGCAGCAAACGCGGGGGATTGCTGCAGGTTATTTTCGGGGCGGTGATGGTGGCAGCTGCGTTCTGGACCGGCGGTGCGTCAGTGGCAGCATGGGGAGCGCTGCATACCGGGCTGGCCATGACCGGTGTATCCATGATGCTGGGCGGTATTATCCAGATGTTGTCTCCGCAGCCGGGCGGTCTTGCCGTGAAAGACCAGGGCGAAAATAAGCCATCATATGCATTCGGTGCGCCGGTGAACACCGTTTCTCAGGGCTATCCGGTACCGCTCGGTTACGGTAAACGCCGCATCGGCGGCGCGGTTATTTCAGCCGGAATTTACGTCGAAGATCAGCAGTAACTTTCCCTTCAGTTATTCAGCAGGAAATCCACAATGACACAAATCACAGGCCGCAAAGGCGGCGGTGGCAGCCCGCGCACGCCCGTCGAACAGCCGGACGATTTACAGTCCGTAGCCAAAGCCAAATTGCTGATCGCCCTCGGGGAAGGGGAATTTGCCGGTGAGCTGACCGGGAAGACTATTTTTCTGGATGGAACTCCGCTGCTGAATGCTGACGGGTCGGAAAACTTTCCCGGCGTGGTGTGGGAATACCGTCCCGGCACCCAGGCACAAACCTATATACAGGGGATGCCGGCGGCGGAGAATGAAATCACGGTTGGTACTACCGTGCAGAGCAGCACACCGTGGGCGCATGCATTCACCAACCCGCAATTATCAGCTGTCCGCGTCCGCCTGAAATGGCCGTCCCTGTTCCGCCAGGAGGATAACGGGGACATGGTCGGTAACGAGGTGAAATACGCCATTGATTTGCAGACCGACGGCGGCAGCTGGAAGACCGTTGTGGACGGCCGGGTTAAGGGAAAAACCACTTCAGGCTATGAGCGGACTCATCGTATTGATCTGCCGCAGTCGGCCACATCCTGGACCCTGCGGGTGCGGAAAATCACCAAGGATGCCAACAGTGCGAAAATTGGTGACACCCTGGTGCTGCAGAGTTACACCGAGGTGATTGATGCTAAACTGACCTATCCGCACACCGCGCTGCTGTATATCGAGTTTGACTCAAAACAGTTTGACGGCTCTATCCCGCAGGTCACCTGCGAGCCGAAGATGCGGATCATCCGCGTTCCGTCAAACTATGACCCGGAGCGCCGGACGTATTCCGGTACCTGGGACGGTTCGTTTAAGTGGGCGTGGACCAATAACCCGGCATGGATATTTTACGATATCGTGATTTCCGATCGCTTCGGCCTGGGCGACCGTATCAAAATTCAGAATATCGATAAATGGGAACTGTACCGCGTTGCGCAGTATTGTGATCAGCCGGTACCGGACGGCAAGGGCGGCAGTGGTACTGAGCCGCGTTATATCTGTGATGTGTATGTGCAGGATCGCAATGAAGCCTATACGGTACTGCGCGATTTTGCAGCCATTTTCCGGGGTATGACCTACTGGGGCGGCAATCAGATTATCACCCTGGCGGATATGCCCCGGGATATTGATTACAGTTACACCAAAGCCAACGTGCTGGACGGTCGTTTCACCTATTCCGGCAGCAGCAGTAAGGCCCGCTACTCCTCCGCACTGGTGTCGTACTCGGATCCGCTGAACGGTTATGCCGATGCGATGGAGCCGGTGTTTGAAAATGAGCTGGTTTACCGGTTCGGTTTTCATCAGCTGGAAATGACGGCAATCGGCTGTACCCGGCAGTCAGAAGCCAACCGCAAAGGCCGCTGGGGGATACTCACCAACAACAAAGACCGGGTAGTGACATTCAGTGTGGGGCTGGACGGTAATATCCCGCAGCCGGGCTACATCATTGCAGTGGCGGATGAAAACCTGTCCGGGAAAGTCACCGGCGGCCGCGTCAGTGCGGTGAATGGCCGGAGTATCACCCTCGACCGCAAACCGGATGCCGCGCCGGGTGACCGGCTGATGCTGAATCTGCCGTCCGGAAAATCACAGGCCCGTACCATTCAGATGGTCACGGATAACGTGATCACTGTTACCACGGAATACAGCGAAACGCCGGAACCGGAATGTGTCTGGGTGACAGAATCAGACGAGCTGTACGCCCAGCAGTACCGGGTGGTGAGCGTGACTGAGAATGATGACGGCACGTTCACGATATCGGCGACCATGCATGATCCGGATAAATACGACCGGATAGATACCGGCGCGGTACTCGATGAACGGCCAGTCAGTGTTATTCCGCCCGGCAACCAGTTCCCGCCGAAAGATATCACCATCAGCTCTTACTCTGTTGTTAACCAGGGGATCAGCATTGAAACCATGCAGGTTACCTGGTCACCGGCAGAGAACGCGATTGCTTATGAGGCGCAGTGGCGGCGTGATGACGGTAACTGGATCAATGTGCCGCGCAATGCCACCACTTCGTTTGACGTGCCCGGGGTCTATTCAGGCCGCTATCTGGTGCGGGTCAGGGCGATTAACGCGGCGGAAATCTCCAGCGGCTGGGGATATTCAGAGGAAACCCGGCTGACCGGCAAGGTGGGAGAGCCGCCGATGCCGCTGAACTTCCGTGCGTCCACACTGGTATTCGGGATCAAACTGAACTGGGAGTTCGGGAAATTAACCGAAGACACCCTGAAAACTGAAATTCAGTACAGTAAAACCAACGACGGGCAGAATCTGTTACTGCTGGCCGATGTGCCGTACCCGTCCCGCTCTCACGAACTGGCCGGTCTGGCCGCCGGTACCGCGTTTTATTTCCGTGCCCGGCTGGTGGATAAAACCGGCAACCAGTCTCCCTGGACTGAGTTTGTGCGCGGCGTGGCCGAGTTCGATGCATCAACCATTATTGATGAAGTAGCCGCCGGGTTGGGCGATTCACAAATTATCAAAGACCTGCAGTCTCAGGCTGATGACAACTTTGAAGCTATCATCAACAACGCCAATAACGCCTACGGCCAGTGGGGCTACTGGCAGCGAGAAACCGGCGCGATGAAAGCAGAAATTATCGAAGTCCGCAACTACACGGTCACGGAAACAACGGCACTTGCAGAGAAACTGGATGCGGTACAGGTTAAAGCTGAAGACGGTCTGGCGCTGGCGCAGAACTCCATCCGCGCGCAGTGGGATATGGCATCCGGTCAGGCATCTGTGGTCCACGATATGAAAGTCCGGATCCGTTATAACGGTGAGGATTATTCCGCCGGTATGGTGATCGGGGCTGAGCTGAAAGGTGGTCAGGTGAACACCCTTATCGGTTTTAACGCTCAGCAGTTTGCGTTTTATAATCCGGTGAAAAAATCGATGGACATGTTCATGTACATGAAGGACGGACAGGTCTTTATGCGTGAGGCGTTCATTAATCAGGCATGGCTTAACAGTGTGGTTGTCACTGACAAAATGCAGTCGGAGAACTATGTGCCGGGTAAACAGGGTTTTATTCTGGATGCAAAGGCTAATAAATTTGAGTTCTTTGACGGAACAACAGCAAACGGTACCGGTATTACAGCGGGCGGTATTAAAGTATATGACAATAACCGGCTGACGGTCATTATTGGTGATATATCGGGGTATTAATATGGCTCACGGGATTATTGTATATGATGATCGCGGTAATAAAATATTAGATTCCGGTAAAAGACCCGGTCGATTCGTCGGTTGGCATGATATTAATCCTGCACCGGTCGGTCAGTTTAAATACAGCTGGGATCACCGGAACCTGCTCCCTATGGGGGAGATTTTTGTCTGGGTTAATCCGAGCTTTTGGTTCAATCATAACGGCTGGTGCGACTGCCGGGTTGAAAATGGCGTTATTATTTTTGAGGGTAATTTAAGGCGAAACGACGAACAGAGAGCCAGGGAAACTTATATGCGTATATTATATGGTGTAAAATCATGAAACACGGTTTTATATGTTTTGGTGACACCGGCCGGATGCAAATTGACGGTACTAATATAGCGTTAGGGTTAATCAGAAAGCAGTCGTTTCATTGTCCGAAAGTACAGGATGCCGGACAGGGAACCATCAAAGAAGTTTATTTTCCTGCCAGAGTTCATCCGAACACACAAATGATCGCAGCCAGATCATCATTCTGGGTCAGAATAGGCGGTCAGGCGTTTGACAATACGAATAACAATGCTTTTGTCTCGATGCCTTTCCGCGACGGTCCGGGCGGAAATATAGAAATCTGGGAGTTTGGCAACGCTCCTGTTAAGGTGCGTAATCAAAAAACGGGAATAGTTGTGATAAACCCGGTAACCAATCAGGTGGTATATAATACTAACTGGGGCGTTGCAAATATACTGCATGTTCAGCGGCTTAAACTATGGCCTGATACAATGTGGTCTATGACAATGCCTAATAATGGTAATAACTGTGCAGTTGTATTTGGCGGTGGTGCTCAGAAAAGAACAAATTATGATGAATATATGGAATTCGAGTCTTATTTCTGGCGAATGAACGGTTCTAAACTGGAAGTACGTCTGTTGGTTGATACGTATTCCAGACCGCATGCGTCACAATCTTTTGAATCATGTGATATACCGCTATATATAATGATAATAGATACAACGGGGATATAAGAATGAGTATATCAAAATTAATCACATTAGCTGCAATAACCACGCTGACAGCCTGCAGCCATAACGTATACACCAAACCAGTGGATTGCACCGGCATATGTTTGAGGGGCTGGATAACCGGCATTACTCAGCTAAGCTGACAAAATATGCGCCGGACAGTAAACGGTTTTTCAGTACAGGTGATCCTGTTCTGGGGTTACATGGTTGGATCCGCATGGATACGTTTGACAAAATTACATGTGTTAAAGGTAAGAGTACAGAGGACTGATTATCACCATTACCTGTCGCTTACTTCAACCCGCAAAAACTAAAATCAAAATGAGTAATTTCCACCAACAACCGCTCCGGCGGTTTTTTTTCGTCTGAAATTTAAGGAAACCCCATGATTTACACAGACGGCACCGTAGCCATTAAAGCTGGCTCACCGATTGTGACCGGCACCGGTACGCAGTGGAAAAAGAACATTCACGGTGTGGCACCCGGCCAGCTTATCTGTATTGAGAACAGCACAGCACCAGTCAGCATGATGATCCGCGCGGTAAACAGTGATACAGAACTGGTATTGTCATTCAATGCTCCGGTAACGCTCAGCGGCGCGAAATACTCTATCGCCACCACGGTACCGGACACCATTTCAGATGCGGCCCGCACCATGTCAGCCAATCAGGGTTATATCGTTTACTTTCTTCAGGCAATGCAGCAGTGGATGACAGACACCGGCCAGGTGGAAATTGAATTGCCGAACGGCCAGAAGGTGACGCTGGAGGATTTAAAAGGGCTGGCCTCACAGGAATGGGTTAACTCATTTATTAAAAAGGATTC
>NZ_JAODZS010000006.1:0-130761 GCF_029835375.1 Morganella sp. GD04133
TAAGTACCACGGATCGCGTTCTTATCGATATGCGCGAGCTGGGTTTCAATCCATGCTGAGTTAAATCCTTTCTCATGCAAAATCGTGCTCATCGCATGGCGGAAGCCATGTCCTGTTAGCCTTCCTTTGTACCCCAACAACTCAATAACCTGATTCACGCTTTCTTTACTGATCGGCTTTCTGTGGTCGTTACGGCCTATAAAGACAAGCTCATAATGCCCTGATAGTGGTTTGAGTGAATTAAATAGCTCGATCACTTGTTTTGATAATGGCACAACATGCGGTCGCTTCATTTTCATTACTTCAGCAGGTATCTCCCAAATCCCTTTTTCTAAATCAATATCCTGCCAACGAGCAAAACGTAGCTCCTGTGTTCTAACCGCTGTAAGCAAAATAATTTTAGTCGCTGTTTTAGTGATCACACTACCTGTATATCCTGCTAAATCCTTCAGAAAATAAGGTAACTCTTCAGTGGTTAAGAATGGAAAATGTTGTTTCTTCGGTGGAGTTAGTGCTGTTGCCAGATCAGGGGCGGGATTGTATTCCGCTCTACCAGTGATGATTGCATATCTGTAAACTTCACCGCAGCGCTGGCGGACTTTGCGCATCTTCTCTAAGGCTCCGCGTTTCTCCATCTTACGCAGCGTTTCCAGCAGCTCTAATGGCTTGATTTCTGCTATTGGGCGTTTACCGATATAAGGAAAGATATCCTTTTCAAAGGTATCAATAATTTCATCACGATAACGCAGTGACCAGCGATCTGCTTTAGATCTATGCCATTCGCGAGCAATAGCTTCAAACGTATTCCCTGTACTGAGCTTTTGAATCGCCTTCTCTTCTTTTTTGACTTCTCCCGGATCTCCACCAGCAGCGAGTACCTTTTTTGCTTGGTTTCTCATTTCACGCGCTTCAGCAAGTGTCACGGCAGGGAAAACACCAAAAGCTAATCTTTTTTCTTTACCACCAAAGCGATACTTCATTCTCCAGTAGCGTGAGCCTTTAGCGGTAACTTCAAGGTATAAACCACCACCATCAAAGAGTTTATATGACTTCTCTTTAGGCTTTGCAGTCTCTACCTGACGGGCTGTTAATGTCATTGGGGGCACCTCATTTTGGGGTGAATTTTTAATGCCCCCTCATATGCCCCCAAAAACCTATTGATGTAGGTTGACCTTGGTTGACATCAGGAGACTGGAAAATGCATTAATAGCAGGTATTATAAGGGATTAGTTGAATTTTGTGGAGGTGTGTTGAACTTGAGTGGCGGAAGATCACAGGAGTCGAACCTGCCCGGGACCGCTGGCGGCCCCAACCGGATTTGAAGTCCGGCCGCCCCACCGGGGACGATGATCTTCCGTTTTGAGGTTGCACAGTATACGCTTTCCGGCAGGGATTCAAAAGTTCTCTTGTGTTTTTTCCTTTGAGGTACATCAGTATCATGCGATTTTTTATGGGAATGATTTTTAATCAGCATAATAACACTAAAAATCATTGAACTTGCCGCAGTGTATCCCCATCTTATAGAGAGTTTCGATTTTCATTTTTCATGTGTATGTGCGCCGTGGCGGACGTGCACCAGCAGCCAACAGGATGGTTTATGATGAACCCTTTGCTTACCCCGACCCAGAATCAGTTACCGGCATTTTCTGCCATCAATCCGGAATGTATTGTGCCTGCGGTGAAAGAAACGCTGGATAATTATCGTCAGACGGTAGAGCAGGTGGTGAGTCATGCACCTGATTTTACATGGGAAAATGTGTGTGTCCCGCTGGCGGAAGCCGGGGATAAATTATCCCGTGTCTGGTCGCCGGTCGGTCATCTGAATTCTGTCAAAAACAGCCCTGAACTGCGCGAAGCTTATGAGCAGTGTCTGCCGCTGCTGTCTGAATTCAGCACCTGGATGGGGCAGCATGAAGGGCTGTATAACGCCTATAAATCACTGAAAAACAGCCCGGCGTTTGCGTCACTGTCTCAGGCACAGCGTAAATCCGTGGAAAATTCACTGCGTGATTTTGAGTTATCCGGTATTGGTCTGCCACCGGAGAAACAAAAACGCTACGGCGAGATTTCAGCCCGTCTGTCTGAGCTGGGGTCGCTGTTCGGCAATAATGTGCTGGATGCCACCATGGGCTGGAGCAAACTGATTACCGATGAAAGCATGCTGGCCGGTCTGCCGGAGAGTGCGGTTGCGGCTGCACAGGCACTGGCGGAGTCCAAAGGTGAGAAGGGCTGGCTGTTTACCCTGGATATGCCGAGCTATCTGCCGGTAATGACTTACGCCGATAACCGCGAGCTGCGCAAAGAAATGAGCGAAGCCTACGGCACCCGCGCTTCCGAGCTGGGGCCGAACGGCGGTAAGTGGGATAACAGCAGTGTGATGGCAGAGATTTTAGCGCTGCGTCATGAACTGGCACAGTTACTCGGCTTTAAAAACTACGCGGAAAAATCCCTCGCCACCAAAATGGCGGAAAACCCGCAGCAGGTGCTGGATTTCCTGAATGATCTGGCGGAGCGCGCCCATCATCAGGGTGAGCAGGAAGTGGCTCAGCTGGCAGCGTTTGCCAAAGAACATTACGGCGTTGATAAACTCGAGCCGTGGGATATGGCCTATTTTGCGGATAAGCAAAAACAGCATCTGTTCTCGGTCAGTGATGAGCAGCTGCGCCCGTACTTCCCGGAAGAAAAAGCGATCAGCGGGTTGTTTGAAGTTATCCGCCGGATCTACGGGATCACCGCCAAAGAGCGTTTCGGGGTGGAAACCTGGCATCCGGATGTTCGTTTCTTTGATTTATTTGATAAGAACGGTGAGTTACGCGGCAGTTTCTATCTGGATCTGTATGCCCGTGAGCATAAACGCGGCGGGGCGTGGATGGATGACTGCATCGGCCGTATGCGCCACAAAGATAATTCCCTGCAAAAACCGGTCGCGTATCTGACCTGTAACTTTAACAAACCGGTCGGCGGCAAACCGGCGCTGTTTACCCATGATGAAGTGCTGACACTGTTCCATGAGTTTGGGCACGGTCTGCATCATATGCTGACACAGATTGATGTGGCGGATGTTTCCGGCATCAATGGTGTACCGTGGGATGCGGTCGAACTGCCGAGCCAGTTTATGGAAAACTGGTGCTGGGAGCCTGAGGCACTGGCCTTTATCTCCGGTCATTATGAAACCGGCGAGCCGTTGCCGCAGTCACTGCTCGACAATATGCTGGCGGCGAAGAATTATCAGTCTGCGATGTTTATTCTGCGTCAGCTGGAGTTCGGGCTGTTTGATTTCCGCCTGCATGCGGAATATGACCCGGCAACCGGCGCGCAGGTCATGCCGACCTTACTGTCTGTGAAAGAGAAAGTCTCTGTGGTGCCTGCCGCGCCGTGGAACCGCTTCCCGCATGCGTTCAGTCATATCTTTGCCGGTGGTTATGCAGCCGGTTACTACAGCTATCTGTGGGCCGATGTGCTGGCGGCGGATGCATTCTCCCGCTTCAGCGAGGAAGGTATCTTCAACCCGGTCACCGGTCAGTCCTTCCTGGATAATATTCTCAGCCGGGGTGGCTCGGAAGAGCCGATGGTCCTGTTTGAGCGCTTCCGCGGCCGTAAGCCGGAACTGGATGCGATGTTAAAAGGCTACGGAATCAACGGGTAATACGTGAAGATTCGTTTACAGTGTGAACAGGGCGCAGACAGCTGCGCCCTTGATGTATTGGCGGTGCGGTGGGGTCTGGAGCATGATGATACCGCGCCGATGGCGCTGGTGCTGACGGCGGAAGGGCTGGAACTGCGCAAGTGTGATGAACCGAAACTCGGCGGGATCCGTGTGGATTTTGCCGGAGGGACGATGGCTCACCGCCGCCGTTTCGGTGGCGGACGCGGTGAAGCGGTGGCAAAGGCTGCCGGGATAAAAAAATCCTATCTGCCGTCAGTGGTGGACGCGACAGCCGGTCTCGGGCGTGATGCTTTTGTGCTGGCCTCGCTGGGCTGCCATGTGCGGATGATTGAGCGTCATCCGGTCGTTGCGGCACTGCTGGATGATGGTTTGCAGCGGGCTTACCGGGACAGTGAAATCGGGGAATGGATGCAGGAGAGGATGATCCTTATCCATGCGTCCGGGATTGAGGCACTGGCGGACATCACACCACCGCCGGACGTGGTCTATCTTGACCCGATGTATCCGCACCGGCAGAAAAGCGCGCTGGTGAAGAAAGAAATGCGGGTGTTTCAGTCGCTGGTGGGCGCGGATGAGGATGCCGATCGTCTGCTGGCACCTGCGCTGGCGCTGGCAACCCGTCGTGTGGTGGTGAAACGTCCGGATTATGCAGAGCCGTTAGCCGGGCAGAAAGCTGCTGCAGCGATTGAAACCAAAAATCATCGTTTTGATATTTATCCCTGCGTGAAAGCAGAGGGATAACACTGAATAACATCTGAAAAGGGGACAGGGCAGTTCCCGTTTCGCGAAGGGGCAACAAGTGAGACTTCCCGCTTGTCATACCCCCTTCGGCACTGTGACGTTTTTCAGTAACAGTTTACAGACTTACAGCACACCCTGCGCCAGCATGGCATCAGCGACTTTCACGAAGCCGGCGATATTCGCACCCTGCACATAGTTGGTCTGTTTTTCCTCACTACCGTACTCAACGCATGCATTGTGGATATCCAGCATGATGTGATGCAGACGCTCATCCACCACTTCACGTTTCCAGCCGAGACGGACAGCGTTCTGTGACATCTCCAGGCCGGATGTTGCCACGCCGCCTGCATTCGCGGCTTTGCCCGGTGCAAACAGGACATTTGCGGCCAGGAAGGCATCGGTTGCCGGGATAGTCGTCGGCATGTTTGCGCCTTCCGCCACCGCTTTAACGCCGTTTTTGATCAGCACTTCCGCATCTGCCAGATCCAGTTCATTCTGAGTGGCGCACGGCAGAGCGATATCCACCGGAACAGCCCACGGAGTCTGATCTTTCAGATACACCAGGCCGAACTCTTTCGCATACTCTTCCACACGACCGTAACGGTCTTTGATTTCAGTCAGACGCGCCAGTTTTTCGGCGGTGAAACCATCTTCGTCAACCACGGTACCGGAGGAGTCAGATGCGGTGACCACTTTCGCACCCAGTGACAGGCATTTTTCGATGGTGTACTGCGCCACGTTACCGGAGCCGGAAACCGCAACACGCATACCGTCGAAGCTCATTCCGTGGCGTTCCAGCATGGCCTGAGTGAAGTAAACCAGCCCGTAACCGGTGGCTTCCGGACGGATCAGACTGCCGCCGAAGGAGAGGCCTTTGCCGGTAAACACACAGGCGGTGTTATTGGACAGTTTTTTCATCATTCCCGCCATATAGCCGACTTCACGGCCGCCGACACCGATATCACCCGCAGGGACATCCGTATCCGCACCCAGATGACGGTACAGCTCGGTCATCAGCGCCTGGCAGAAACGCATCACTTCGCCCTGGCTTTTGCCTTTCGGATCAAAGTCAGAGCCGCCTTTCCCGCCGCCCATCGGCAGTGTGGTCAGGGCATTTTTCAGTGTCTGCTCAAAGCCGAGGAATTTGAGGATGGAGAGGTTTACGGACGGATGGAAGCGCATACCACCTTTGAACGGGCCGATAGCGGAGCTGAACTGCACACGCCATGCGCGGTTTACCTGCACCTGACCCTGATCATCAACCCAGGTCACGCGGAACTGAATCACACGCTCCGGCTCAACAAAGCGGGCGAGCAGGTTCTGATCGCGGTACTGCGGATTTTTTTCAAGGAACGGCCATAGTGTGGAGAAAACTTCGCGCACCGCCTGGAGGAATTCCGGCTGTGACGGGTCACGGCGCTGAACATTTTCCAGAAACGTTTCCAAAGAGATAAAGTTACTCATGTTGATTTCCTGTCTGTCATGCCCTTCTCATTCATGCAATAGTTATGCAGGCCGCACTTATCTCCCGGGGCAGGTTCTCCGGAACATTTTCGCGTACGTCATATCTGTGACACAAATGATATCGGGTTACGTTACTTTGTGAGGTATCCCGGACATTTTTGTTTTATTTTTCTAATAATGTGAGATGTGTTTGCATTTACCACTTGAATTTATCTCTTGTTTATATCCTGTTTTCAAGCTGTTTTTTTCATATATAACAAAAAAAATTCGTTGACGGCCTTTTTGGCGGATCCGGCAGCCGCATTTTCAGCCAAAAAAAATGCCTGCATAAGTAGGCATTTTATATGAATAATTTTTCAGCAGAGGATTATGCGTTATCATCATCCCGCAGCGGAACAATTAACATATCGACATGAACGGTGTTAATCAGCTGGCGGGCGGAAGACATCAGTTTGCTCCAGAAATCCTGGTGGTGTCCGCAGACAACCAGGTCCATATCATATTTTCTGATGGCATCGACTAATACCTGACCGAGATCACCGCTGCCGCTGAGCATTTCCTGAATCTCATAACCGGAGTTCTTCGCCAGGTTTTTCAGTGAATTACTGGTTTCTTCAGTAATACGCTGCTGCATATCACCCAGGTTTACATCGATAAGTCCGGTGTATAAGTCAGAGTAATTGACATCAACGTGGATCAGAGAAACTTTGGCGTTGTAAGGTTTTGCCATAGAAACTGCTTTGCTTACCAGCACTTCACTTTCAGGCGAAAGATCGACTGCGACCAGAATATGTTTATATGCCATAAGAAACTCCTTCCGTTCAAAAGGTTAAGGGGTTGGCAGGGCTTGCGCCGCTATCCTTTATGAATACTATAACTGCTTAATATCATTAAAGAGTGTAATGCTGATCACAACTCAATGCTTTTATCAGCAGCAGAGAATATCTGATTTATAAGATATACCAGTCTGCGCACTTCTCACAAGGCGGAGTGTGGCAAAACGGATATTTTCAGAAGATTATCGTGAAAGAATGCGAGAGTTTGTGGAACTTCACAGCATTGTCCATACTGAATACATAAAATACTGTCAGTATGATGTGATAGACACTGATATCACCGGTTCCTTCTCCGCAGATAGTCTAAGGAGTGGATTATGTTCAGTATACTTACACTGTTCTGGGCGTTATGTTTTCTTTGTCTGATTAACATGATCCGGTTTTATTCATCCACCCGGGCATTACTCTTCGTCCTGCGTGACAGCGACCCGCTGCTTTACCACGCTGTCGGCGGCAATAATGCGTTTACTGACCACACCCAGTGGCAGAAACAGCTGCGCCTTATCCGCTATATCAATCAGCGGGAATATCTCACTCATCATGATCCTGAAGTGATTTTACGCTGCGGACGTATCCGCCGTCAGTTCACCATGATCAGTGCGATATGCGGGATTGTGATTGCCTCTTTGCTGATGATGATTATCTGGCCGTAAGCGGTAACCGGATGCAAAAAAAAGCCTGACACACGTGTCAGGCTTTTCAGTTTCAGAGGATGGCAACCTGCTGTCAGATAATCTGCAGGGAGATCCAGTAGAGTGTGCCGGACAGGATAATGGATACCGGCAGTGTCAGGATCCAGGCCAGCATGATGTTTTTGATGGTTTTGGTCTGAACACCACCACCGTCAACAATCATCGTACCTGCCACCGCAGAGGAGAGCACCTGGGTGGTGGACACCGGCATCCCGGTATAACTTGCCACACCAATGGAGACCGCCGCGGTGACCTGCGCAGACACGCCCTGGGCGTATGTCATGCCTTTCTTACCGATTTTCTCACCGATAGTCACTGCAACACGTTTCCAGCCGAACATGGTACCCAGAGAGAGCGCCAGCGCGACAGAAATGATGATCCAGATAGGGGCATACTCAACGGTATTCAGCAGGTCATTGGACAGACGTTTCAGGAAACGCGCATCTTCCGGTTTGGTTTCCGGTAATTTCGCCACTTCTGCGGCGGTATCCGAAATACACATCAGCAGACGGCGCATATGGCTGCGCTGTTCCGGTAATAAATCATCATAGGTATGAATATTACCGAGCAGATCCTGAGCCTGTCTCAATACGATACCGGTACGCGAGCTGTCACAGTGGAACTGTTCATTGAGAACGGTATTCTCCGTGTTCAGTGCCGGTGTCAGCTCAATGGCGTGTGCCAGTGCATCCTTATGCGTGGTGTAATACTGCTCCAGGTTGACCACCGCATCGCGCGTACGGGCGATTTCGTAATCACTGGAATTCATATTCACCATAAAGCCGGCAGGGGCGACACCAATCAGAACCAGCATAATCAGACCGATACCTTTCTGCCCGTCGTTTGCGCCGTGTGAGAAACTGACGCCGACTGCGGAAAGGATAAGGGCGGTACGCGTCCAGAATGGCGGTTTGCGTTTGCCGTCTTTTTTCTCACGTTCTGCCGGTGTTAAGTGGATACGGCGGCGTTTCTTCGTGCCGCTCCAGTAGCGGCGCAGGAACCAGATCATTAATCCGGCGATCACCAGGCCGACCAGCGGTGACAGAATCAGAGAAAGGAAAATGCTGATCATTTTCGGAATATTCAGCGCATCAACCACGGAACTGTTGGTCACAATTGCGTTGGTCAGGCCGATCCCGATAATGGCGCCGATCAGGGTATGAGAACTTGAGGCCGGGATACCGAAGTACCAGGTGCCCAGATTCCAGATGATAGCGGCGAGAAGCAGGGAAAAGACCATGGCAAGACCATGGGCCGAACTGACATTCAGCAGTAAGTCCGTGGGCAGAAGATGCACGATCGCATACGCCACGCTCAGACCGCCGAGCAGTACCCCGAGGAAGTTAAACACACCCGCCATGACGACAGCAAGCTGTGCGCGCATTGCACGGGTATAGATAACAGTTGCTACCGCGTTTGCGGTATCATGGAAGCCGTTGATGGCTTCGTAAAACAGCACAAAGATCAGTGCCAGTACTAACAAAAGGCCGGTGTGAAATTCCAGGCCTGTAAATAGATGTAGCATAGACGTTAAGCCAGTTGTTGGACATGAACGCGGCGCATTATCAGCGACAAATGCGTCCCGGGGAAGTGAAATATGGCCTTTTTTTGATTTGATACCTTTATCAAATCAGCTTAAGAAATTATTAATCCTTGTATATCATCGGATTAGACTCCTTTTTTGAAAAGAATAAATTTTTGGCCTTATTTAATCATTATGACAAATTTAAGACATTTATCGGAATTTCTCCACATTTTAAGACACAGAGAACACTATTTTGGAAAAGTTTGACGCGATTGTAATCGGCGCCGGTGCCGCCGGACTGTTTTGCGCCGCACAGGCAGGGCAGCGCGGGCTGCGTGTACTGGTGCTGGATAACGGCAAAAAAGCCGGACGGAAAATTCTGATGTCCGGCGGCGGGCGTTGTAATTTTACTAACCTGTATACCGAACCGGCGGCGTACCTGAGTAAAAACCCGCATTTTTGTAAGTCGGCACTTGCCCGTTACACACAGTGGGATTTTATTGCCCTGGTGCAGAAATATCAGATTGCGTATCACGAAAAAACCCTCGGCCAGCTTTTCTGTGATGATTCCGCACAACAGATAGTTGATTTGCTGCTGGCGGAGTGTGAGCAGGGAAATGTGGTTATCCGCCTGCGCAGCGAAGTGACGGAGGTACAGAAACAGGGAGATGATTTCTGTGTGACGGTAAACGGAAAGGTTGTGAGCGCTCACTCACTTGTGGTGGCCAGCGGCGGATTATCGATGCCGGGGCTGGGTGCGACACCGCTGGGTTACCGCCTCGCGGAGCAGTTTGGCCTGCCGGTATTGCCGACCCGTGCCGCGCTGGTCCCTTTCACGCTGCATAAACCGCTGCTGGAAGCCTTACAGACGCTGTCCGGCGTGGCAGTGCCTGCCACAGTCACCGCACAGGATGGCACCCGCTTCGCGGAAAATATCTTATTTACCCATCGTGGCCTGTCCGGCCCTGCGGTTCTGCAAATCTCCAGCTACTGGCACCCCGGTGAGTATGTGAGCATTAACTTACTTCCGGGCACCGATCTGGCGGAGTTTTTCACCGTGCAGCGGGAAAAACACCCGAATCTGAGCCTGCGTAATGCACTGGCAAAGCTGTTACCAAAACGGCTGGTGGAGTGTTTGCAGGCAACCGGTGACCTGCCGGATACTGCGCTGAACCAGTTATCCAAAGCCGCACAGCAGGAAATCACGGAGAAGTTACAAAACTGGCAGGTGCAGCCGAACGGCACAGAAGGTTACCGGACCGCCGAAGTCACACTCGGTGGCGTGGACACGCAGGCGCTTTCCTCCAAAACCATGGAAGCCCGTGATGTGCCGGGACTTTATTTTATCGGCGAAGTGACCGATGTTACCGGCTGGCTCGGCGGCTATAACTTCCAGTGGGCGTGGAGTTCAGCGTGGGCATGTGCGCAGGCTCTGCCGTTTTCACCGGATGTTTAATCCCTGATAACGCTATGGAATTATTTAATTTTATTAAAATAAATCACCGTATCAGTGAGTTAACAGAAAACAGCAGTGATTATATGAAATATTGAGCAAAAAGTGCTTTACAAATGATACTGAGAACTATTATCATCAAATCACTTTCAGATGACCACCTTCAGGGTTCAGATGAAAGAACGACATTGCTCACATTGCTTCCAGTGTTTATTTAGCCAGCCACGTGCTGGCTTTTTTTTCCCCTTTTTTCCCCTTATCCATTCGCGCCGCAGGTGCGTTGGCTTTTCTGCGTCATCCTCCGGCCTGTGGCTGTGTTGGCTTTGTTCGGCTACCCCGGTCACATACTGATGTATGCTCCCGGGGATATCCTCACTTCGCCGCCTTGCCACAAACCGGATGATTTAGCAGATTAATTTTTCTGTTTTTCTGTTTTTCTGTTTTTCTGTTTTTTCTGAGTTTAAGTACATGAGGGGTTAACCGGCAAAAAAAGGAAAGCGTGAAGCGGCAGGGATGTGTCAGCGACTTTCCGCTTTGCCGGTTATCCCGCAGCCCGGGTCTGAAAGAAGATGGTTTTAATGGTTATCTCCGTATCCCCCTCTCTCTACTTATTCAAATTTTTTGAATCCTTGCG
Source organism: Morganella sp. GD04133 (assembly GCF_029835375.1). NCBI lineage: Bacteria > Pseudomonadati > Pseudomonadota > Gammaproteobacteria > Enterobacterales > Morganellaceae > Morganella > Morganella sp. GD04133. The sequence continues at coordinate 11,013 of NZ_JAODZS010000006.1, forward strand.
TTAAACCCGGCTACTGGTGAAATTAGCGGCAGGACGTAAACTTATCCTCATCAGATTGAGGAGAAAAATAATGATCTATGTACGCCCTGCAAATGAACGGGGCCATGCCAACCACGGCTGGCTCGACAGCTGGCACACCTTTTCGTTTGCCGATTACTATGACCGGGATTTTATGGGTTTTTCTGCCCTGCGGGTCATTAACGAAGACTTTATTGCGGAAGGCCAGGGGTTCGGCACCCATCCGCATAAAGACATGGAAATTCTGACCTATGTGCTGGGTGGTGCGGTGGAGCATCAGGACAGCATGGGGAATAAAGAACAGGTGCCTGCCGGTGAGTTCCAGATCATGAGCGCCGGAACCGGGATCCGCCACTCGGAATATAATCCGGATAATGACAATCCGCTGCATCTGTATCAGATCTGGATTATCCCGGAAAAAACCGGTCTGACCCCGCGCTATGAGCAGCGCCGGTTTGATGCGGCGAACGGACGCCAGCTGGTGTTGTCCCCGGATGCCCGTGACGGTTCGCTGAAAGTCTTTCAGGACATGACTCTGTGGCGCTGGACACTGGCTGCCGGTGAAGGGGGGGAATATCAGCCTCAGAGCGGACGGATGATCTGGATCCAGGTGGTGAAAGGTGAACTGACCGTTAATGACCAGACAGTGAAAACCAGTGATGGTGTGGCGGTATGGGATGAATCGTTAATCAGCCTGAACGCCGCGCAAGACAGTGAAATCCTGCTGTTTGACCTGCCGCCTGCACAATAAAACAGAAAGCCCCGGATCATCTGACCCGGGGCTACTGTGTTGCTCACACTACTTTTCTTGTTATCCGGTTACAGCGAAGGCCCTGCACTAATCAGAGCCTGACCTGCCGGCGTGTCGGTATATTTATCAAAGTTATTTATAAACCGCCCTGCAAGGTCTTCCGCTTTTTCCTGCCACTGCGCCACATTATCATACGTGTTGCGCGGGTCGAGTATATGACTGTCAACACCCGGCAGTTCGTGAGGAATGGCCAGATTAAAGACCGGCAGCGTATGTTTCGCCGCTTTATCAATATCCCCACTAAGAATGGCGTCTATGATAGCACGAGTATTCTTAATTGAAATACGTTTTCCGGTTCCGTTCCACCCGGTGTTCACTAAATACGCTTTTGCCCCGGCGGCTTTCATCCGTTTAACCAGCACATCTGCATACTGTGTCGGGTGCAGTGTCAGGAATGCCGCACCGAAGCAGGCTGAGAACGTCGGTGTCGGCTCTGTGACGCCGCGTTCCGTACCTGCCAGCTTAGCCGTGAAACCGGATAAGAAATGATACTGCATCTGTTCCGGTGTCAGTTCCGCCACCGGCGGTAATACGCCGAAGGCATCGGCGGTCAGGAAAATCACATTGCTGGCGTGACCCGCTTTGGAGACCGGTTTAACAATATTTTCAATATGATAGATAGGGTAAGAAACCCGTGTGTTTTCGGTTTTGCTGCCGTCGTTAAAATCCACACTGCCGTCCGGACGGACAACCACGTTTTCCAGCAGCGCGTCGCGGCTGATGGCGTGATAGATATCCGGCTCCGCTTCCGCAGATAAATTGATGGTTTTGGCGTAGCAGCCACCTTCAAAGTTAAAGACACCGTCATCATCCCAGCCGTGTTCATCATCACCGATCAGTTTGCGTTTCGGGTCGGTGGAGAGGGTGGTTTTACCGGTGCCGGACAGGCCGAAGAAAATTGCCACATCCCCTTTTTCACCCACGTTTGCCGAGCAGTGCATGGAGGCAATGCCCTGTAACGGCAGCAGATAGTTCATGATGGAGAACATACCTTTCTTCATCTCACCGCCGTACCAGGTGCCGCCGATAAGCTGGATGCGCTCACTCAGATTGAACGCCACAAAGTTTTCAGAGTTCAGTCCCTGTGCCTGCCAGTCCGGATTCACGCATTTCGCGCCGTTCATCACAATGAAGTCCGGTTCAAAATCATGCAGTTCGTTTTCATCCGGGCGGATAAACATGTTTTTGACGAAGTGTGCCTGCCAGGCAACCTCGGTAATAAAGCGGACTTTCAGGCGGGTATCGGCATTGGCGCCGCAGAAGGCATCCACCACAAACAGGCGTTTGCCGGATAACTGGTTGGTGATCAGGTGTTTCAGGGAATTCCAGGTGTCCTGTGACAGCGGTTTGTTGTCATTTTTGCCTTTTCCCTGATCCGCCCACCAGACGGTGTCGCGGGTGAGATCATCTCTGACCAGATATTTGTCTTTCGGTGAGCGGCCGGTAAAAATGCCGGTGTCCACCGCGACCGCGCCGCTGGCGGTGACGACACCGTGTTCATAACCGGTCAGGCCGGGGCGGGTTTCTTCATCGAAAAGTAAGTCATAACTCGGGTTATAAATTATTTCTGCGGCATCACGGATACCATACTGCTCCAGTTCATTCACAGCCATCGTTTTTACGCTCATCCAAAGCCTCCGGGTTGTCGGAATATCTCCGCATATCATAATTGTTTACGACTGGTTAACAGCGATTGCTATCAAATAAATGAAAATCCGGAGTTTATTTGGCTTTATTTTGTGAGCTGGCTCGATACCATAAGAAAAAATAAACAAAAAGGCCGCATCCGGGGAGCCCGGTGCGGCCTGGTGTTGCGTCAGCTAAAACGAATCAGTGCAGAGAAGCGTTTTTCTGAGTGCGGATTTCATGAATATCCTGTTCATCAAAGATATGATGAGCGCCGCAATATTCACACTCCATATCAATTTTGCCATCTTCCTGCAAAATATGAGTAACATCGTCTTCCGGCAGAGTGACCAGCGTATCTGCGCAGCGTTCGCGGGAACAACCGCAATGAAACGCTACCGGTGCCGGTTCATACAGCATAACGTCTTCTTCGTGATAGAGACGGTACAGGATGGTTTCGGCATCCAGGGTAAAGAGTTCATCAGACGAAATGGTGGCGGTCAGCTGCATCAGGTGGCTGAACATGTTCTGTGTTTCTTCCTGCGTACGGGCTTCTGCCGATGCCGGCAGGGCCTGTAACAGCATCCCGGCAGCCTGCATTTTACCGTCGTGTTCCGCAACGCGGACAAACAGGCTGGTCGGCAGTTGTTCAGACTGACGGAAATAGGCATCCAGGCATGCTTCGAGGGTATCCCCTTCCAGCGCCACAATACCCTGATAACGCTCACCCTGACGCGGCGTAATCGTGATGACCATAAAACCTTTGCCGATCATGTCGTGGAAACCGGCACCGGCAGGGACATCTCCGTTCATACGGGCGATACCGCGCATCTGCTGGCGGTCGTTGCCGTTGATGACGGCCAGACGGACCGGCCCGTCCCCCTGGATCTGAACGGTGATATCCCCTTCAAATTTCAGGGTCGCGGTCAGCAGGCTGGTGCAGACCAGCAGTTCACCGAGCAGGCGGCGGACAGGCTCCGGATAATGATGATTATCCAGAATCTGCTGTAATGTGCCGGAAGCATTGACCAGTTCTCCCCGGACATCACTTTTGTTAAACAGGAACCGGTGTAATGTATCTTGTCGTGCAGACATAATTTTCTCTCGTCTTAACCGCCGGTTATTCAGCGGTATCTGAATTACTGTGTTTAAATTTCAACAATGTCCGTCGTTCCTTTTTATCAGGACGTCGTTCCGGGTGCGGCATCGTCAGGGCATTCATTTTACGTGCAAGTGCGGTTTTTTCACGTTTTTCAATGCTCTCCGGGGTTTCTTCCCAGAGTGTCTGTGCCAGCGGCGCGCTCAGGCGCTTGTCTGTGATCCCCAGCACGCGGATTGTCCGTTCATCATTTCCCTGACGCAGGACGATAACCGCGCCGTTTTCGACCAGTTTTCCGGGCTTGGTCCGCTGCCCGTTATAATGAACCTTGCCGCCGTCAATCATGGTTCTGGCGATAGAGCGGGTTTTATAAAACCGGGCCGCCCAGAGCCATTTATCAAGGCGGACAGGCTCTGTGACCTGTGAAGCCTGTTGCATGGTTACTCCGTGACAGACAGTGCAGCCGTTACGGCTGCACCTCAGAAGAAGGGTAGTCGTGCCGGAAGCAGTTGTCGTAATAACGGCGGATATCCGTCATCCGGCGGCGGCGCTGACGCCAGCGGATAAACGTATAGATGCCGTTGATAATGGCAAGAAGGGAAAAGACGGCCAGTAAAATACAGCTGCCGATAAACCGCGCCAGCATGAGACTATCCGGCTGAAAGTGCAGCAGGATATGACGGGTGCCGTTGGCATCCACAGACACACCCGTGACAATGCCCTGAACCTCAAACGGGGTGTGCAGCAGCATATTGGAGAGCTTCTGCAGGGACTGCCAGTGCGCCAGCGGTGGCATTTCCTCAGTCTGTTCATTGACAGGGGCGTTCTCCACCAGGGATTTGCCTTCATCACTGATCAGCAGCACCCCACCCGGCGGCGGACTGTTCAGCCGCATTGCCGCATTTTCCACTTCTTTGTTTATAGCTGTAGATGTGGTGGCGATAACCAGCTTTTCCAAGGCCTCGGCACTTGCCGGACGCAATAAAACATTCGATTGCTCCAGTTTACCGGCTTTGGCGCGGGCTAATAAATTTTCCCAGTTCGGGGAATTTCCCAGATTGACGAGGGCGTTTTTCAGCCGCACACAGTCACTGTTTTCAAATTCACATAACGCCTGGGTTTTCAGTACCAGTGAGGAAAAGTCGTCCAGCAGGCTCATCCCGGAGCGGGTGATAACATTGCGCAGACTGTCGTTCACCTTACGGGCCCCGGCATCAGGATGCAGCTGGTTACTCAGTTCGGCAAGCAGTGCGGCGGCGCGATCAACCTGTTCGGACTCGGGAACCGGGAGCGGAGAGGCGTTGTTCCAGTAGATACCGGAGCAGTCAAACGCGCGGAAATTAGGTTTGTCCTGCGCGGAGAGGTTCGGCGGCATGTAACACATCCCCACGCCTTTGGCTTCCAGAAAATCCCCCACATAAAGCGGCATATTCTGGAGTTCGCTGAAATTCGTGGAGACCTTGGTTTCTGTACCGGTCAGCCAGTTCAGTGCCAGTTTCACCGGCAGGTTGACCGGCTGATTACAGGCCAGAACCAGCAGGGCTACGGCACTGGTCAGGGCGATCAGCAGATTTTTTCCGTAACGGCGATACGGGAAGCGGGTGGCTTCCTCGCGCAGGGAGAGATATTTCCCCTGGCGGACAACCTGCTGGTCTTCATACATTTCAATCTGTGTGACCGTGCCCAGATCCTGATGCAGCCAGGGTTCCCAGTGGCGCGGGTAAATCAGGTCGATACCGCCGAGTGAAATGCTGTGCTTCTGGCTGTGGTCAAAATCACCGAACAGACCCCAGCGTTTCGGGATCCCCCGGTAGCACTGAATATCCCGCAGACGGCGGCGGTTACTGATCGGGATCAGGGATAATATGATACCCGGCAACAGCAGTCCGGCACCGGCGGCGATCATCCAGTAAAATAAAAACGGCGGCATAAAGACCGCAGTGAGTGCCGTCAGCACGCCGCAGATAATCAGCGTACCGCTGATAAACCCGTGACTGTGTTGCAGGTTATATTCCTGCCGGCTCTCTCTGCGTGTGCCGAGAAACTGAATATCAGCATTGCTGTTAGTCAGTATCGCGGCCTGTACCGGTACGTCATTATTTTTTGTCATTGGCTCTGCCAGCGCATAGTCGTCAGTAAACTCACGTAAATCATGACCGTTCAGCCCGACAATCATCGGTATTCCGGCAGTAAACATCACATCAATGACATTTGTGGTCTGAATAAATTCATCCAGAACCGCAGGCAGATAAACTTCATTGCCTTCAATGTAGTAATGCCACTGCTGTCCGTTTTTCTCCGGGATGGCATACCGGGTGATGCGGTTGCACAGACGATAGACGTGATCACTTTTTTTGGGGAAAGCCGGTAATGTAAAATGCAGGTCATTACTGACCGCCTGCCGGGCAGCGCGGGTCAGATGGTGCTCAATGGCCTGAATTTCACAGGCACCCGGGCGGTGGTGTGTCAGACTGGCCAGTGAAGGTAACACATAACCCGCCCGGCGCTGTTTCCGCCGGCGGCTGATAACCGAAACCATTATAAGACAACCGATCACCAGAGCGGTTGTTATAATGAGGGTGATAGTCATTTTTTCCCCGTTGTAATTGCCTGTGCAGCATAACAGTGAAGGAAGCCGTTAAAAAATCGGCCTTTTCTGATTATGCAAAAAGAATTATTTTAAATAACAGTCTGTTATAACTGATTATTTTCACTTTTACCTGCTGATTATGCTGTGTGTCACCGTTATTTAGTCATCCCGCCCGGTGCTTTTCTTTGTCTCAGGAACGGGTAATATGAAGCAGAGCAATAAGTGAGTGAGCCGGGAATTTACCCCGGTTTTTACTTATTCGCAAAGCGGTACTGTTTCACCCTGTACAGTTTTACGCTGTATGGTTGTACTGCGTTTTTATATTACGTACAGAGGCATACATGGCAGAATTACAAAAACCGAAAATTATCCGCATCGAGACTGTTGCCCAATCCCGTTTGTTTACTGTCCAGTCTGTTGCACTGAAATTCAGTAATGGTGCGGAACGGATTTATGAGCGTATGCGCCCTGCAACCCGTGAATCTGTCCTGATTGTCCCTGTGATAAATAACGAGCTTATCCTGATCCGGGAATACGCGGCGGGTGTGGACAGCTATGAGCTGGGATTCCCGAAAGGTGCGATCGACCCCGGTGAGGATATGCTGACTGCCGCTAACCGTGAGCTGAAAGAAGAAATCGGGTTTGGTGCCCGCACATTGACACCACTGCGCCGCGTTACCATGTCTCCGTCCTATTTTTCCGGGCAGATGAATATCCTGCTGGCGGAAGGGCTGTATCCTGAAAAGCTGGAGGGCGATGAGCCGGAACCGCTGGTTCAGGAGCGCTGGCCGGTCAGTAAGATGATGGATCTGCTGGCGCATCCGGATTTTAACGAAGCGCGTAATATTACCGCGCTGTTCCTGGCGCAGCAATTTTTACAGCGTACCGGCCACTAAGCTATTTTTAACACAAATCGGTCAGCGTTAATCATCGAAAAAAGACATGCATTTGTGTTAAGTAACAGCGATTGAAAAAAAGGGCTGCCCGCAGGCAGCCCTTCTGTCTTTATCCGCTTAATCAGAACAGTTCTTCCGAACCGCCGTCCTGCTGAATAATCGTCGTTCCCACTTCCGACACGCCGTAATCTGTCGGCTCGGTGCCTTTGATAAAGTATTCGGAACGGGAATTGGCGCCGGAGCCCAGTTTACCGGTGCTGCGGTTGATCTGAACGGAGATAATTCCCGGCGGTGGCGGGTCTTTACGCTCCGGCACACCTTCCAGTGCGACTTTCATAAAGTCGTTCCAGATTGGCTGAGCGCTTTTCGCACCGGCCTCACCACGACCAAGGTCACGGGCGTTTTCATCAAAACCAATCCAGACTGCCGCCACAATGTCCGGGCCGTAGCCGACAAACCAGGCATCTTTTGAACTGTTGGTGGTTCCGGTTTTGCCGCCGAGATCGCGGCGTTTGATATCCCGCATTGCCCGCCAGCCGGTTCCGCTCCAGCCCGGTTCGCCATAGATATTGGAGTTCATGGCGTCTTTGATCAGGAAGGCCACCTGAGTGCTGACCACATGCGGTGCATACGGAGAATCACTTCCTGCCAGCGGTGCTTTTTCCAGGTCGGCTTCCGGCGCGGCAGGCTGGTCATTTTCCTGCGGCTGGCTGTCTGATTTGGCTACGTCGTTTTCCAGCGCATCTTTATTCAGACTGCTTTCCAGGTCATGTGAGCCTTCACCGTAAATGACCGGGATGTTGGTACACTGCGGACAGGCAATTTTCGGCTCTGCGGTAAACAGGGCTTTGCCTTCAGTGTTATCAATCCGGCTGATAAAATACGGGTCGATCAGATAGCCGCCGTTGGTCATCACGGCGTAGCCGCGCACCATCTGCATCGGGGTGAAGGAGGATGAGCCGAGCGCCATGGATTCTGTCCGGACAATGTTGCTGTCCGGGAAGCCGAAGCGCAGCAGATAATCGGCGGCATAATTCACGCCCATTGCCCGCATGGCCCGCACCATCACCACGTTTTTCGATTGTCCCAGCCCCTGGCGCAGACGGATCGGGCCGTCATAACGCGGTGGTGAGTTTTTCGGCCGCCAGTCCGGGCCTGCGCCGTCGGCACGGACAATCGGCAGGTCATTGAGCAGGGAAGCGAGTGTCAGACCTTTATCCAGCGCGGCGGTGTACAGCAATGGTTTGATGCTGGAGCCCACCTGGCGCAGAGACTGGGTGACACGGTTGAATTTGCTCAGTTCGAAATCAAAGCCGCCGACCAGTGCGATCACCGCACCATCTGTCGGATTAAGCGCTACCAGGGCAGAGTTGACATCCGGTATCTGTGCCAGCATCCAGCGGTCTTTATTCTGACGCACCCAGATCTGCTCACCGGCATGCACCACACCGTTTACCGCACGCGGTGCCGGGCCCATAGCGCGATCAGAGATAAACTTACGCGCCCAGCGCATGCTGTCCATGGTCAGATCGATGGTGGAGCCGTCTTTGAGCATCACCTGTGCGCGGTTAGCATCCGCACTCAGCACAACACCCGGATTGAGCGGACCGTAGACCTGTAATGTTTTCAGTTTGCTCAGGATCTGCTCTGTATCCCATGCCGCGCTGTTCTGCGGCCACAATACCTGCTGAGCGCCCCGGTAACCGTGGCGCATGTCGTAGTCGATGATACCGGTATGAACCGCATCTTCAGCACTGAGCTGATCTTTGCGTTTAACGGTGGTGTAGACCTTATAGCCATCGGTATAGGCATTTTCACCGTACTTTTCAATCATGGCCATCCGTACCATTTCCGCCAGATACGGCGCGGAAAAATCAATTTCCGGGGCGTGATAACGGGCGTCGATCGGCTCATTGCGTGCTTCATCATACTGTGCGCGGGTAATGTAATTCTCTTCCAGCATCCGCGTCAGCACCACATTACGGCGGGCCAGAGCACGGGATTTGGAGTAAAGCGGGTTAAAGGTGGACGGTGCCTTCGGCAGCCCGGCGATCACGGCAATCTCACTGAGTGTCAGCTGATCAAGGCTTTTACCGAAATAGACATAGGCCGCAGCCCCCACGCCGTAAGCGCGCTGACCGAGGTAAATTTTGTTCAGATACAGCTCGAGAATTTCATCTTTGGTCAGCATCTGCTCGATACGGATGGCCAGGAACGCTTCCTTTACTTTACGGATAACGGTTTTTTCCGGGCTCAGGAAGAAGTTACGGGCAAGCTGCTGTGTGATAGTACTCGCGCCCTGTGATGCCCGTCCGGAGGTCATGGCAACAGAGGCGGCACGGAAAATCCCGATCGGGTCGATTCCGTGGTGGTCATAGAAACGGCTGTCTTCCGTCGCGATAAAGGCATTCCTTACCATCGGCGGGATCTGGCTGAGTGTCAGCGGAATCCGGCGTTTTTCACCGAACTGGGCAATCAGTTCGCCGTCCGCACTGTAGATCTGCATTGGGGTCTGTAATTTGACATCTTTCAGCGTAGCCACATCGGGCAGATCTGCCTCGACATATTTGTACATGCCGTATATCGATGCTGCTCCAAGAAAAATGCAACAGACAACAAAGATCAATAAATACTTTAAGAACTTCACCTGAAAATTTCCGTTAGCCGTGTGGTGGACAGTTTATAAACAGCGACCCTGTAGTATAAAGGTTCATGCGTTTCTTGAATACGTATTTTATAACCAGCAGAAAATTAAGAGAAAAAAGGTATTTCTCATATCAATAATACAGGGATGATTTATGCGGATTATTTCACGGATGGCGGGAATTTCGCTTCAGGACGGGGAAATCAGGATAGCACTGGCGCGGCGCGCACGCCGGAGGTGGTGTTTTGAGGATTTTATCACGCTGATACTGCCGGAAACGGAATCAACCGAAAACGGTGTGCCCGGTCTGTCTGCGGTTGCGGCTGCACTGGCGCCATGGCGGCGGCGGATCTGCGGGCGGCCGGTTTGCCGGGCGGCACTGCCTGTATCACTCTGTCTTCAGCAGCAGATCCGCCTGCCGGAGAGCCGTGTGGCGCAGTCTGCCGTAGTGCCGCTGATTGAAGCCTGGCTGGCGCGCACATTTCCGGCACGTCATCAGGATCTTATCTATGATTACCGGCGGTTTTCCGGCGATATTATTCTGACGGCGCTGCACCGCACTGTCCGTGAACAGTGGCTGTCGCTGGCGGCGGAACTCCGTGCGGATCTGACGGTGCTCGGCATTATTCCCTGTGCGCTGCGCTGTTTTGCCCGTACCCGGGGTGTGGCTGCACAGGACTGGCTGGTTTTCCGCCAGGGGAACAGTATTTGCTGGACAGCCGGTGAAATGCAGCCGGTACTGAGCGGACGGGCTGATCTGACTCTGCCGTCATTGCTGACGGAGCTGAAAACACAGGGTTTTGATGATTCACAGGCGGAGCTGCGCTGCCTGCATGATACTGCACTGCTGCCGCAGGCATGGCAGCCGGAATGCCTGCGTTACCGCAATGCGGAGGCAGATGATGTCCCGCCGGGTTATGCGGCGGCGGCAGGGATGGTGCTCTGCGGGGAGGATAGGTTATGACACACCGAGTGAACCTGACCGCCTGGCGCTCCCGGCTGAAACGGCAAATCTGCCGCCGGATGGCTGCCCGGTTTCTGATAGCAGGAAGTGTGCTGTTATTCGCACTGCTGCCGGTTTATCTGCTTCATTCACTGAATGTGCAGCATCTGGTGGTGTTACAGGCCGCATTTGATGAGCGGGAAATCCGTCTTGAGCCGCAACGGGCTGAATTTGCCCGTCAGCGCGCGGTACAGTGGCAGGCGGAAGCGGAAAATCTGCGGCAGCAGCAAACCGCACAGGAAAACCGTCGTTTCCGGGATTTGCTGGTTTTTTTGCAGGCGCAATTGCCGGAAGATGCCTGGCTGGCGCGTTATCAGGCAGAGCGGCAAAAGTATGATACAGAAAACAGTGTGCGCCATGTCCTGTCGGTGAACCGCCATCAGGTGATCGCGCCTTCGCATCCTTTATTACACCAGGTTGTACCGGGGCTGATGCCGCTCAGGCTGATCAATCTGCAACATCACAAAACAGCCGGTATCCGGCAGTTTATATTGGTGACCGGGAGGAGCCGGTCATGAATCTGAACACAATATGGCGCTGTGCGCAGTACCGGCGCGTGCAGTGGGGAGTGATGACCGGGATCTGGTTATCAGCCGGCGTGGTGTTCTGGTGTTTTTATCTGCAGCCGGCAGCCGGAGAAACGGAAATACAGCGCCGGCAGTTGCAGAGGCTGGCAGCATTGTCAGAACAGCAGGTGCCGGAAACGGTGGTTCTGCCGCCCCCGGATATCCCGCCGCTGTTTGCCCTGCTGCCCGAAGATGTGCTGCCGCTGCTGACCGGCTGGCAGCAGGAGCCGCCGGAACAGCCGGAACGCTGGGTGCTGACCTTTGAGGCGCATTACCCGGAGCTGGCGGCGCTGCTCGATACCCTCAGCGGAGCGCTGACTCCGTTGCCGATCACCCGGCTCTCGCTGCACCCGCTGACACCCGGAATCTCCTCATCCCCGCCGTTATTGCAGATGACACTGCATCTGGCATTACCGGGCGCGGATTCACCGGATCCGGAAAAGGAATGGCATGATGATGAATAATGCAACGTCAGCGGCCCGGCTGATCACCGGCTGCAGCCTGTTGCTGGCAGCGGCTGCTTTTGGCGGGCAGCATCCGCGGGATCTTTTTCAGCCTGTCATTATTAATGAGGAACCGGCTGCGCTGACAGAATTCCCCGTGATGTACGATCCGCCGCTGATACCGGAAAGCAGTCAGAGCCGCACATTTCCCCTGCAATATGCGGATGCGGCGGACATGCTGGCTCTGCTGAAACAGCATCACGGGGAATGGTTTGCGGATAATAAAATGCCGGAGGCCGATGCGCTGACAAATTCCCTCTTTATAGAAGCACAGGCGGATGTGCTGTCGCGGACGGAAGCCTGGCTGGCACAGATGGATCAGCCGCAGCAGCAGGTACAGATTACGGCACATATTGTGTCCGGCTCGCGGGAGGGGCTGCATGAGCTGGGGCTGCAATGGGGAACGGTACTGCCGTCACCGGAGTCCGGCAACCGCCTGCAGCTGCATCAGGCACGGGGGAACAACACGTTCACCTTCAATATCGCCCGTCTCGGCGGGCATCTGCTGGAGATGGAACTGAGTGCGCTGGAGCAGGAACAGCAGCTGGATATTGTCGCCAGCCCGCGCCTGACCACGGCGCATGAACATCCCGCCAGTATCAAACAGGGGGCGGAAATTCCGTACACCACACAAAACCATGAGTCCGGTTCACAGGTGCAGTTCCGTGAGGCGGTGCTGGGCATGGAGGTGACACCACAGATTCTGCGGGATAATAAAGTGCGTCTGACACTGCATATCAGCCGCAATGCCCCCGGGGTGGCGCTGATGCAGAACGGCAGTGAGCAGTATTCCATTGATAAGCAGGAAATCAGCACACAGGTGATTGTCCGCAGCGGGGAAACGCTGATCCTCGGGGGGATTTTTCAGCAGGATAAAGGCAGACAGGTAACCGGAGTGCCGTATTTATCGTCGATCCCATTGATGGGAAAGCTTTTTACCCATCAATACGATAAACTCAGCCGCCGTGAATTAGTGATATTCATTACACCGCAGTTGATCGATATTTAGTAATTGTATAAGTATCAGTGGGTTGTATCATTATTTACGGGAAATATGCGCAGAATAACGGATTTTTTTACCGGCTCTGCGGTGTTATACATTTGACGATTGCAACGATTTAGCATACAAGAGTTAGCAAATTTAGCAGGTATGAAATCACTGCCGCCGTAAAATATGCCGTTAATCCGTTGACGGACAACGTCCTGATTCTCAGATCGCGCCTTATGTTTCTGCACAGCTCCTGTTTTCAGGAGGATTCACGGAAATATAAGGCGCGGTTTTTCGCAGGCGTTATGATAGTATGTGCGGATGTTCAGAGGCCGGATTGCGACAGGCGTCACACAGCAGCACCTGAGATATCTTTCCGGTTTCGTGCCGGTATGGTTGCAATCGGGCAGAATGTGCTGAGATAATTTCAGGTTACTCACGCAGATTCACTCATGAGGTTTCATTTGAGGTCCCGCCGCTGATCGGGTGAGCGGGGCGGGTTATCATTAACGAATATTCTTAGTTATACCAAAAACATGGCAGAGAAACGCAATATCTTTCTTGTCGGCCCGATGGGTGCCGGCAAAAGTACTATTGGTCGTCAGCTGGCTCAGCAATTAAATATGGAATTCTTTGATTCCGACCAGGAAATTGAACGCCGCACCGGAGCCGATGTGGGCTGGGTGTTTGATGTCGAAGGTGAAGAAGGTTTTCGACTGCGTGAAGAAAAAATCATCAATGAACTGACTGAAAAGCAGGGTATCGTCCTGGCTACCGGCGGGGGTTCCGTCAAGTCACGGGAGACCCGCAACCGCCTGTCTGCGCGGGGTGTGGTTGTGTACCTTGAGACCAATATTGAAAAACAACTGGCCCGGACACAGCGCGATAAAAAGCGTCCGTTGTTACAGGTCGATGAGCCGGTCCGGGAAGTCCTGGTCAAACTGGCCGATGAACGCAATCCGATGTATGAAGAGATCGCGGATATCACTATCCATACCGATGATCAGAGTGCAAAAGTGGTTGCAAACCAAATCATTGAACTGTTAGAAACCAACAGTTAATTTCATTTTACCGGCAACATGCGGAGGTGCCATGGAAAAAGTGACTGTGACTCTGGGTGAGCGTGCTTATCCTATTTCAATTGCTCCGGGTCTCTTTTCCCTCTCCGGCACCTTTGCGCCGCTGACCGCCGGTCAGCGTGCAATGATCGTTACCAACGAAACCCTTGCCCCGCTGTATCTTCAGACACTGACCGATAATCTTGCGCACGCCGGTGTGCAGGCGGATTCCGTGATCCTGCCGGACGGCGAGCAGTATAAATCCCTGACCACCCTTGACCGTATTTTTACCGCACTGCTGGAAAACAATCACGGGCGTGATACCACGCTGATTGCGCTGGGCGGCGGTGTTATCGGTGATCTGACCGGATTTGCGGCAGCGAGCTATCAGCGCGGTGTCCGTTTTATCCAGGTGCCGACCACGCTGCTGTCTCAGGTGGATTCGTCTGTCGGCGGTAAAACCGGCGTGAACCATCCGCTGGGTAAAAATATGATCGGTGCCTTCTGGCAGCCGGTCAGTGTGGTGATTGATCTCGACTGCCTGAACACCCTGCCGCGCCGTGAACTGGCCTCGGGGCTGGCGGAAGTCATTAAATACGGCATTATTCTGGATCACGATTTCTTTATCTGGCTGGAAAACAATATCGACCGTCTGCTGGCCCCTGAGCCGCAGGCGATGGCGTACTGCATCCGCCGCTGCTGTGAGCTGAAAGCACAGGTGGTGGCTGCGGATGAAAAAGAGACCAGCGGGCTGCGCGCACTGCTGAATCTCGGTCATACATTCGGCCACGCCATTGAGGCGGAAATGGGCTACGGTGTCTGGCTGCACGGCGAGGCAGTCGCCGCAGGGATGGTGATGGCTGCACGCACGGCTGAACTGCTCGGGACCTTCCGCCCGGAAGAAACTGAGCGGGTTATTGCACTGCTTACCCGCGCCGGGCTGCCGGTGCGCGGACCGGAATCCATGGCGGCGGATGCCTATCTGCCGCACATGATGCGGGATAAAAAAGTGCAGGGCGGTAAACTGCATCTGATTGTTCCGGAAACGATCGGCCGGTCGGTTGTCCGTGCGGATATCCCGCATGACAAGGTGCTGGCTGCCATTCAGTCCGTATAACGGAAGCGGCGGACAGAAGTTTTTTGATATCTGTCTCGCTGAGTGCCGGGAAAATGGTTACACTACGCATGTGACGCACACACCGGGCGTCAGTTCTCTTCTGTTATATCCAAAGACACAGTTTCTGCTCTGATGGGAGGGCAAAATGGACGGCTTTAAACCCGAAAAGCAAGAACCACAGATTTTCAGCCAGCCGGATGATGACGCTATCCGTCCGGATGCATCTGACAGACCGGAGCGCCCTGAACGCCGTAACCCGCGTCCGCGCCCGCAGCAGTCACGGCCTAAGTTTGCCGTCTCCCGCCAGCAGATGATGATCGGCGTGGCGGTTGTGGTCCTGGTGTTACTGATTATCGCGATAAGCTCTGCGCTGAAATCGCCGTCAGAACCGGAAGCACCACAGCAGGCACAAAACGGCGAACGCCCGATTACCCTTGGTACCGGCAGCAATGACGGTGCAACACAGTTACAGCCAGCCGAACCGGTACCGTCACAGACCGGCGTGAATCTCCCGGCTATCAATAATCTGCCGACACAGGCACAGCCGCCGTCACAGACAACCGGTACCGGTCAGCGCGTGGATATCCCGGGGGATATTAACGATGCCCTGAATCAGGGAAATACGCAGGCGGGTATCAATAATGCGGCGCAGCAGAATATGAATAATCTGCCGCCGGTGGTCACCCCGCAGGAAGAGCCGAAGAAACCGGTACAGCAGGTGAAACCACAGCCGGTGAAAACCACCACGGCAACACCGGCCAAACCGCGTGAAACCACCAAACCGGCCACAGCGGCACCGGCTCCGTCAAAAAGCAGTACTGCGATCGCCAAAGCGCCTGCCGGGAACTATACCCTGCAGCTGAGCAGCGCGAGCCGTGCGGATACGCTGAAAGCCTTTGCACAGAAGCACGGATTATCCAACTATCAGGTTTATGAGACAACACGTAACGGAAAATCGTGGTATGTCCTGGTATACGGTAATTTCCCGACAGTCGGGGATGCAAAACGGGAAGTTGAGCGTCTGCCTGCCGAAATTCAGGGGAAAAAACCGTGGGTCAGAAAGATGCAGCAAGTGCATCAGGACATGAAATAATAAACACGGATTCCGTCAGGTGCTGATTTGCTGTCTGAAACAGAGTAGAATCGGCGGCTCTGGCCTTTTTGAGCAATGATTACAGACAGCATGAAGAAACAACGCGCATTTTTGAAGTGGGCCGGCGGAAAATACACTCTGGCAGATGAAATAAAACGGCATCTGCCGGAGGGTGATTGTCTTATTGAGCCCTTTGTCGGCGCGGGGTCGGTTTTTCTCAATACAGATTATCCGCGCTATGTGCTGGCGGATATCAACAGTGACCTGATCCACCTCTACACCATGGTAAAGCAGCGGACTCAGGAATTTATCGATGAATCCCGCAAACTGTTCACGCCGCAGTTTAATGATGAATTACAGTACTATGCGCTGCGGGAACGGTTTAATCAGAGCACGGATCATTTCGAGCGCAGCATTCTGTTTCTCTATCTGAACCGCCATTGTTATAACGGTTTGTGCCGTTATAATTCCAAAGGCCGGTTTAATGTGCCCTTCGGGCGCTACCGCAAACCCTATTTCCCGGAAGCCGAACTGCTGTGGTTCGCGGAAAAAGCCCGTAACGCCGTGTTTGTCTGCCAGTCTTATGTGACCAGCATGGAGAATGCAGGTACCGGGGATATTGTCTATTGTGATCCGCCTTATGCGCCGTTATCACTGACGGCCAATTTTACGGCGTATCACACCAGCGGATTCGGGTTACCGGAGCAGCAGAATCTGGCACAGCTGGCACAAATGCTTTCGTCGGATCGCAAAGTTCCGGTTCTGATCTCGAATCATGATACCCCGCTGACGCGGGAGTGGTATCATCAGGCGCAACTGCATATTGTCAAAGTGCGCCGCACTATCAGCCGCAATACACTTAACCGCCAGAAAGTGAATGAATTACTGGCGCTTTACCGCGGACAGTAAGCCGTTGAACCCGGCGGCGTCTTATTAAGAGGAAACAGGAATGAAAGAGTTTTTGATTGCTCCGTCCATTTTATCTGCTGACTTTGCCCGTCTGGGGGAAGACACCGCGAAGGTTCTCGCCGCAGGCGGCGATGTGGTTCACTTCGACGTGATGGATAACCATTATGTCCCGAACCTGACTATCGGGCCGATGGTGTGTAAGGCGCTGCGTGATTACGGTATTACTGCGCCGATCGATGTGCATCTGATGGTAAAACCGGTGGACAGCATTGTGCCGGACTTCGCTAAAGCGGGCGCAACCTACATTTCATTCCACGCGGAAGCGAGCGAGCACATTGATCGCACCATTCAGCTTATCCGCGAATGCGGCTGCAAACCGGGCCTGGTATTCAACCCGGCCACGCCGCTCAGTTACCTCGATTATGTGATTGATAAACTGGATCTGATCCTGCTGATGTCGGTCAACCCGGGCTTCGGTGGTCAGTCCTTTATTCCGGAAACACTGAAAAAAGTGGAAGAAGTCCGCCGCCGCATTGATGCCAGCGGCCGTGACATCCGCCTCGAAGTTGACGGCGGCATTAAGACTGAAAATATCGCGGCAGTGGCGCAGGCCGGTGCGGATATGTTTGTGGCCGGCTCTGCGATTTTCGGCAAACCGGATTACAAAGCCGTGATTGATGATATGCGTAAAGAATTAACAAAGGTTTCAGCATGACAGACAAAACAGCAGTACAGCAATTCACTGGGATTAAAGCCGTTGCATTTGACCTGGACGGCACACTGACTGACAGTATTCAGGGACTGGCGGAAGCGACTGATCGCGCACTGGAAGCACTGGGCTACCGGAAAGCGGGCCGGGAAATGGCCTCTGTCTGGGTCGGTAACGGTGTTGATATGTTACTGGAACGTGCCCTGATTCATGCAACCGGTGAAAAACCTGATGCTGCACTGCACGCAAAATGCCGTCAGTTGTTTGATGATTTTTATGCTGAGACGGTTAAAACCGGCAGTCCGGCGTTTCCGCATGTGGCAGAGACATTGCAGGTGATGGCAGACGCAGGGCTGGATCTGGCGATCGTGACCAACAAACCGTCTCAGTTTATTCCGCCGCTGCTGGCTGAAACCGGTCTGGATAAATTTTTCTCTGTCGTGCTCGGCGGGGATGATGTGAAAAATAAGAAGCCGCATCCGGCGCCGCTCTACCTGACGCTGGGTGAGTTCGGGCTGCGTAAGGAAGAGATGCTGTTTGTCGGGGATTCCCGCAATGACATCCTGGCGGCACGGGCAGCGGAATGTCCCTGTGTCGGCATGACCTACGGCTACAACTACGGTATTCCGATTGCGGACAGCAATCCGGATTGCGTACTGTCCGACTTCGCGGGTCTGCTGCCTGCACTCGGGCTGCCTCCGTTAACTCATCAGGAAGGATAATCATGAGCGGAACTAACACCAAAGCACACAAACCCGTTGTATTCAGCGGCGCACAGCCTTCCGGTGAACTGACCATCGGTAACTACATGGGCGCACTGCGCCAGTGGGTGAAGATGCAGGATGATTTTGACTGCATTTACTGCATCGTTGACCAGCATGCGATCACGGTCCGTCAGGATCCGGCGGAGCTGCGCAAACGCACACTGGATACACTGTCGCTCTATATGGCCTGTGGTCTGGAACCGGCAAAAAATACGCTGTTTGTACAGTCCCATGTGCCGCAGCATGCACAGCTGGGCTGGGCGCTGAACTGCTACACCTATTTCGGCGAACTGAGCCGCATGACACAGTTTAAAGATAAATCTGCCCGTCATGCCGAAAACATCAACGCCGGTCTGTTTGACTATCCGGTGCTGATGGCCGCCGATATCCTGCTGTATCAGACTAACCAGGTGCCGGTCGGTATCGACCAGAAACAGCATCTGGAGCTGAGCCGTGATATCGCACAGCGCTTCAATGCCATTTACGGTGATGTGTTTGTGGTGCCGGATCCGTTTATCCCGGCGGGCGGCTCCCGTGTGATGGCGTTGCAGGATCCGGCGAAAAAAATGTCGAAGTCTGATGACAACCGTAACAACCTGATCGCCCTGCTGGAAGATCCGAAATCAGCAGCGAAGAAAATCAAACGCGCGGTGACAGACTCCGAGGAGCCGCCACGCGTGATTTATGATTTGGAAAACAAACCGGGTGTTTCCAACCTGCTGGATATTCTCTCTGGTGTGACCGGCAAACCGGTTGCTGCGCTGGAAGCGGAATTTGAAGGCCAGATGTACGGTCACCTGAAAGGTGCGGTGGCGGATGCGGTTTCCGGTATGCTGACAGAGTTACAGACCCGTTATCACGAAATCCGTAACGATGATGTGTTACTGAACCGTGTAATGAAAGAAGGTGCTGAGAAAGCCTCTGCCCGCGCACAGGTCACCCTGGATAAAGTACACGACGCCATCGGTTTTGTGCGCCGTCCGCTGTAATTATATGATATACAGATAAAAATAGCGCCTTTTGGCGCTTTTTTTATCTCTGTCGTTACAGCCAGCCTTTTTCCTTCCGTGAACGGCATACCGGACATAATGTCTGTCCCGGCTGCCAGCTCATAAAAGGCAGATGACAACTGCTGCAGTGAGCATCGAAATACGCATAGCGGACCGGCTGACTGTTTTTTTCTGCCCGCGTTATGACATCGATCGCTTTCGGGAAACAGACATCGCGGCAGCTCATACAGCCGCTGCATTTTGTCTTATCCACGGTAAACTGATTATCCGCAATGGTGATCGCCCCTTCCTGACACACTGCCGCGCAGGCGGTACATAAAATACACTTTTCCGTATCCGGCAGCACATCGAACCAGCTGTCATCCGGCCAGAGTTTTTTGCGCTCATTCAGGCCGGTTTTGGCGCGACCGGTATTCAGCCCCGTACTGACGGTTTTCTGCCGGAACAATGCAAAACGTTTTCCGGTATCCACCGGCGGCGGCGGAATAATGGCCAGCTGCCAGATGGGTTCCCCGAGGGCTTTCAGGCGCAGATTGAGCTCTGCCAGTACCGGCAGCCAGTTATCAACTTCCGGTTCGGCGATCTGCATCCCGCGGATATGGTATTGCCGGTGCCAGACCAGTAACTCTTCCGCGCTGGCCGGGGTTTCTTTCTTCTCAATCATCAGTTGCCCGTTATTGTTGTAACTGCGCTCACGGACAGGGATGTGTTCAATGGCATCAGACGGGCAGACAAACAGGCAGTTTCCGCACTGAAAACAGCGGTCATTATCAATATTGACGTCGAGATAGCCGAACGTTACCGCATCTGCCGGGCAGCAGGCGGCGCAGTTATCACACTGACTGTTTTTGAGTTTCTTCCTGACACAGTGATCATTCACTGACGGCGGTGTGGTTTTTTCGCCGTTTATCAGGTAGTTGAATGCGCTGCGTCTGATAACGTTAACCCCTTTTCCTGATCATAATATTGAGCTGGTCACTATTTTCCCATGAGCCGATGCCGTCTGCCACTGACGGGATCAATAATCTGCTTTTCATACACTCATTTTTTGATGCAAAACAACCCGGCTGAATCGTAAAACCGTAAAATAACGACAGGTTAATATCCGCAGGTTATTGTATTACAAATAATTTATTGCGAATGGTTACCAGTCGCAATCTGACAATAAGCCGTTATCCGGCAACAACAATAATAATAACGATTACAAAATTAATTAAGCGAGCAATGTATATGACAAAGATGAAAGAAACGGCGTTGTTCACTGCGCCGCTGACGCGGCGCGGGTTTGTCAAAGCCTCCGGTGCGGCTGGCGGACTGGCAGTTGCAGCGGGCGGGTTATCCCTCCCGTTCAGCCATGCGGCGTCTGCCGCTGAAACTACCCCGGCACCTGCGGCGGCTTCTGATGAGAAAGTGGTCTGGAGCGCCTGTACGGTTAACTGCGGCAGCCGCTGTCCGTTACGGATGCATGTAGTTGACGGCGAAATCAGATATGTTGAAACCGACAATACCGGTGATGATGTCTACGAAGACCTGCATCAGGTTCGCGCCTGTCTGCGCGGCCGTTCCATGCGCCGCCGGGTGTACAACCCGGATCGCCTGAAATACCCGATGAAACGTGTGGGTAAACGTGGTGAGAACAAATTCGAGCGCATCACCTGGGAAGAGGCGTTTGATACTATCGCCGGTACCATGAAACGCCTGATCCGCGATTACGGCAACGAATCTATCTATCTTAACTACGGCACCGGCACCCTCGGCGGCACCATGACCAAATCCTGGCCGCCGGGAGCAACACTGATTGCCCGTCTGATGAACTGCTGCGGCGGTTATCTGAATCATTACGGTGACTACAGTACCGCACAGATTGCAGCCGGTCTGAATTACACCTACGGCGGCTGGGCGGACGGTAACAGCCCGTCAGATATTGAAAACAGCAAGCTGGTGGTGCTGTTCGGCAACAACCCGGGCGAAACCCGCATGAGCGGCGGCGGCGTGACCTATTATGTTGAGCAGGCACGCGAGAAATCAAATGCCCGTATGATTATCATCGATCCGCGTTATACCGATACCGGGGCAGGGCGTGAGGATGAATGGATCCCGATCCGCCCGGGAACAGATGCCGCACTGGTCAGCGCGCTGGCGTATGTGATGATCAACGAAGACCTGGTGGATAAGCCGTTCCTCGACAAATATTGCGTCGGTTATGACGAAACCACCCTGCCTGCCGGCGCCCCGGCCAACGGTCACTATAAAGCGTATATTTTAGGTGAGGGGCCGGACGGTGTGGCGAAAACCCCGGAATGGGCAGCCAAAATTACCGGTATTCCTGCCGCGCGGATTGTGAAACTGGCGCGGGAAATCGGTACTGCCAAACCGGCGTATATCACCCAGGGTTGGGGCCCGCAGCGCCGCTCAAACGGCGAAACCGCATCCCGTGCCATTGCCATGCTCTCAATTCTGACCGGAAACGTGGGGATTAACGGCGGTAACACCGGTGCGCGTGAAGGCTCTTACGCAATCCCGTTTGTCCGCATGCCGACCCTGACCAACCCGGTGCAAACCAGTATCTCCATGTTTATGTGGACCGATGCCATTCTGCGCGGCGAAGAGATGACCGCCACCCGTGATGGTGTGCGTGGTAAAGATAAGCTGGATGTGCCGATCAAAATGGTCTGGAACTATGCCGGTAACTGTCTGGTGAACCAGCATTCCGAAATTAACCGCACTCATGACATCCTTCAGGATGAGAGCAAGTGCGAAATGATTGTGGTGATCGATAACCACCTGACCTCCTCCGCCAAATATGCGGATATCCTGCTGCCGGACTGCACCGCTTCCGAACAGATGGATTTCTGCATGGATGCCTCTGCGGGCAACATGGGGTACGTGATTTTTGCCGATCAGGCAATCGAACCGCGCTTTGAAAGCCGCAATATTTATGACATGACCAGCGAAATCGCCAAACGGATGGGTGTCGGTGATCAGTTTACCGAAGGCCGTACCCAGGAAGAGTGGCTGCGTCACCTGTATGAACAGTCCCGCGCCGCGCTGCCGGAACTGCCGGAGTTTGATGAATTCCGCAAACAGGGTATTTTCAAAAAACGTGACCCGCAGGGACACCATGTGGCGTACCGCGATTTCCGCAACGACCCGCAGGCAAACCCGCTGACCACGCCGTCAGGTAAAATCGAGATCTATTCCGCACAGCTGGCGGAACTCCGTGACACCTGGGAACTGAATGAAGGGGATGAAATCCATCCGCTGCCGGTGTATTCCGCAGGCTTTGAGCATGCCGGTGACCCGCTTCAGGAAAAATACCCGTTACAGATGACCGGTTTCCACTACAAATCCCGGACTCACTCCACTTACGGCAACGTTGATGTGCTGAAAGCCGCCTGTCCGCAGGAACTGTGGATTAACCCTGTTGATGCCGCGAAACGCGGGATTGCGCACGGTGATAACGTGAAGGTCTTCAACGACCGCGGGGAAGTGCGCGTCAATGTGAAAGTCACACCGCGTATTCTGCCGGGCGTTGTCGGTCTGGGTGAAGGTGCATGGTACAGCCCGGACGGCGATCGCATCGATCACGCTGGCAGCATTAACGTGTTAACCACTCAGCGCCCGTCGCCGCTGGCGAAAGGGAATCCGTCCCATTCCAACCTGGTTGAAGTCGTTAAGGCCTGAGGAAGCGATTTATGTCAACGCAATATGGTTTCTACATTGATTCAAGTCGCTGCACCGGCTGCAAAACCTGCGAGCTGGCCTGTAAAGACTTTAAAAACTTATCTCCGGACGTGAATTTCCGCCGTATTTATGAATATGCGGGCGGCGACTGGACAGAGCAGGATGGTGTGTATCAGCAGAATGTGTTTGCTTACTACCTCTCCATCTCCTGTAACCACTGTGATGACCCGGCCTGTGCCAAAGTCTGCCCGAGTGGTGCAATGCACAAGCGGGAAGACGGTTTTGTGGTGGTGAATGAAGAAGTGTGTATCGGCTGCCGCTACTGTCATATGGCGTGCCCGTACGGCGCACCGCAGTTTGATGAGGTCAAAGGCCATATGACCAAATGTGACGGCTGCTATGAGCGCGTCGCGGAAGGCAAAAAGCCGATCTGTGTTGAATCCTGTCCGCTGCGGGCACTGGATTTGGGGCCGATTGAGGAGCTGCGGGCCAAATACGGCACACTGGCGGAGATCGCGCCGCTGCCGTCTGCGGAATACACACACCCGAATATCGTTTTAAAACTGAATGCCAACAGCCGTCCTGTCGGGGATACCACAGGCCATCTGGCGAACCCGGAGGAGGTATAACATGGGATCGGGAATTCATGAATGGCCGCTGATGTTTTTTACCACCATCGGGCAGAGTGTGGCAGGGGCATTTATTGTCATGGCGGCAGTCCTGCTGTCCGGAAAACTGTCACCGGAAATGAACCGTAAAGTGCATTACAGCATGTTCGGCCTGTGGGTACTGATGGGGGTGGGTTTCCTGCTCTCTATGATGCACATGGGTACACCGCTGCGTGCGTTTAACGCGTTTAACCGTCTCGGCAGTTCGTCGCTCAGTAATGAAATTGCGGCCGGTTCGGTCTTCTTCGCTGCCGGTGGTTTTTACTGGCTGCTGGCGGTGCTGAACAAAATGCCGGCGGCGCTTGGTAAGCTCTGGCTGATCGTGGTCATGGTGCTGGCGGTGGTCTTTATTTACGCCATTCCGCAGGTTTACCAGATTGCCACGGTACCGACCTGGTATACCCCGTACACGACAGTTCACTTTGTGCTGACGGCTCTGCTGGGCGGGCCGGTGCTGGCTGCTCTGCTGCTGCGGATTGCCGGGTTTGACCTGCGCTGTATCAGCTGGCTGCCGCTGGTCAGTATCGTTGCGCTGGTGGCGAGTGCGGTCGCAGTGACGTCTCAGGCGTTTGATCTGGCCTTTATCCGCAGTTCCGTACAGAGCGCTTCCTCGCTGGTACCGGAGTTCGGTCTGTATATGGGCTGGCGTCTGGTTCTGCTGGTGCTGGGTCTGACCTGCTGGATCCTGCCGCTGGTGAAACGGGCGAATCCGCCGGTGATTATGATGCTGATCGGTTTTGTCCTGGTGCTGTCCGGGGAGATCATCGGCCGCGGTATTTTCTACGGGCTGCATATGACAGTGGGTATGGCCTATCTGTCCTGATACGCGGGTATTTTATGGCGGGGATCCTGAGTGATGAGTGAGCAAGCTGTCAGTGATGTTGCTTTAACGGCCCGTATTCTCGGGGCGGCATTTTACTATCCGCCGTCAGAGATCGCGCAGATAACAGAACTGCTCTCTTCCGGGGAGTGGGTGGCGGAATGGCCGTACGGCGATGATGCACAAAAGCAGACTGCCGCGCAGAAGCTGAATCTGATGGTCGCCGGTGAGGAAACCTTAGCGCAGGCTTATCAGCGGCTGTTTATCGGGCCGCAGGCGCTGCCCGCGTCACCGTGGGGTTCTGTCTGGCTGGATAAAGAGCAGGTGCTGTTCGGAGATTCCACGGTTGCCCTGCGTGAGTGGATGCGTGTGCATGAGGTGGATATTGCGCTGTCGCAGAATGAGCCGGAAGATCTCATCGGTCTGTTACTGATGATGGCGGCCTGGACGGCGGAAAATCGTCCGGATGCCCTGAATTCACTGCTGGCGGAACACCTTCTGCCGTGGGCCCGCTTCTATCTGGCGCGGATGCAGGAAAAATGCGGCAGTCCGTTCTATGAAGGGTTATCTGCCCTGACGGCTCTGACACTCAGGGGCTGGCAGGATGCACTGCCGGTGATCCCGGCAGAGAAAACGATTTTCGCCTGAGGCATCACACTATCAGATCAAAAAGCCCTTCCGGTGCAGACCGGAAGGGCTTTTTTTACGGCGGATGTTACTGACCGAGGTCAAATTCATTAATTTTTGCGAGCATGTCCGGGTCATTGCGGTACTTTTCGCGCAAGACTTTTTGCTGCTCTTTGGCCGGAGGACAGGTTTCATCCAGTGCTTTTTTGATATCTTTTTTCTGATCTGCCGGCAGGGACACATCCCATTCACCGGCAAAATGGATACAGTTTTCGGCATTATCCGTAAAGATTTCCAGTTCATCCGCACTGTTCTGATCTGCTGCAGCGGCAGGCAGTGAAAGCGCTGCCAGGCTCAGCAGCATTATCAGGTATTTCATCCGTGTCTCCTGTTTAGAAGGTCGTCTGTGTGTATTGCCGCGTCAGCAGCGGTCATCGTGAAACGGGTATGATAATCACACATTCCGGAACCGGTTTAAAGCAGGGAGAACCCGGGATTACATATTCTTACACGGCGGCGGAACCGAATAACCGGCGGTTAAAATCCTCGATTTTTCCGGTTATCAGGCGGCGCTGCATGGTCAGTGTCCAGCTGGCGGAAAGCCCGGATGCCTGTAATAAATAACGGTATTCGGTTTCATCAAACGGCAGATGAAACGCGATGGCGGCGGCTTCCCTGACAGACACCGCGCTGGTGCGGGTCAGCAGTTTCAGCGGCTGATCACTGCTGACATCCCCTTTCCCGACGACACGATACAGCCAGCCGGTACGGCCGCAGTCCTGCATCACCTGTGCAAAATCAGACACATCCGTCAGCGGATTCAGTTTGTAACACGGTGAGCGCGGCTGGGTGACCTGAATCACGGCGCTGCCCCACTGGTAAATATCCCCGATGAATACGGTGTCTTCTGTCATACCGAGGGTGGATATATTTTCCCCGAAGAACGGCGCGACAAAGCGATCCTCAATCTCCGGATACATCATTTTCCAGTAGTCGTAGTGTTCGCGGGGATAGTGACACAACGCACGGTCAGGGCCGCCGTGAAAGGCTTTTTCCGCCTGTTCATCACCGGCGAGTCCGGTGGCACTGAGGGCAATCACGCCGTCGGTCTGACGCTTTTCAATCGCACTGCGCCCGCAGCGGACGGTATCCCTGACGGGACCGGTGAAAACTAAAGGTATGTATGCCATGCCGCCTCCGTATTGAGTGAGACGGATATCATAATCGAAAGCGGGGAAGAAGAATATGTGCGGACAGCGCCCGCACATAGTTCAGGGTTTATTTTGCAGAAGCGAAACGCGCTGCTGCCTCATCCCAGTTCACCACAGACCAGAATGCTTTGATGTAATCCGGACGGCGGTTCTGGAACTTCAGGTAATAGGCGTGTTCCCACACATCCAGGCCGATGATCGGATAGCCGGAGGTGCCGGAAATCGCTTCACCCATCAGCGGGCTGTCCTGGTTGGCGGTGGAGACCACAGCCAGTTTGCCGTCTTTCAGTACCAGCCACGCCCAGCCGGAACCGAAACGGGTTGCGGCGGCTTTTTCAAACTCAGCCTGAAACGCCTCAACGCTGCCGAAATCGCGCTCAATCGCCGCTTTCAGGTCGCCCTGTAATGTGGTGCCGGTTTTCAGGCCTTTCCAGAACATGCTGTGGTTGGAATGACCACCGGCGTTGTTACGGATAAAGGTACGTTTGTCCGCCGGGAATTTATCGAGCTGTGCGATCAGATCGTCGATATCCAGATTTGCCATCTCAGGGAAGGCTTCCAGCGCGGTGTTGGTGTTATTTACATACGTCTGATGATGTTTGGTATGGTGAATTTCCATTGTCATTTTATCGAAATGCGGTTCTAACGCATCATAAGCGTACGGTAATGCAGGTAATACATAGCTCATAATTATAACTCCAGTAATTGACCGAACCGCTCACACCGGGTGTGAACAGGAGAAACATTATAATGAAACAGATGATAATGAAAATGATTATCAGATCTGTGCGATCTGTGCGGATTCTTTTTATTTGTTAGTTTACTGTCTTATTTTGGTTAAATATTTTAGCTGGTGTTTATCGGGTGATGTTATGCACTGTTTTTCACATAAAAGATGATGTTTTGTGTTGCTCTGGCTTTTTGCATCAAATGATAACGCTGTGAATACCCCCTTTTTCAATCCGTGATCTTTAGCGCAAAAAAGAAACAAAGGCGGAAAGGTAACTTTATTTAACGTGATTTTGACATAGCATTAACAATTGAAAGGAGATGCATCATGACAAAAATAACGAAATATCCTGTACCCGAAGCAATTGCAGAAAACGCGCTAATCAATCATCAGCAGTATCTGGACGAGTATCAGCGGTCTGTTAAAGATCCCGACAGCTACTGGCGTGAGAAAGGCCAGATTGTAGACTGGATAAAGCCCTATACGCGGGTGAAAAACACCTCCTTTGATCCGGGCCATGTCAGTATTAAATGGTTTGAGGACGGCACACTGAACCTCAGTGCCAACTGTCTTGACCGGCATCTGGCGGAGCGTGGTGATAAACCGGCGGTGATCTGGGAAGGTGACAGCCCGGATGAGTCCCGCACACTCACTTACCGTGAACTGCATCATGATGTCTGCCAGTTTGCCAATGTCCTGAAACAGCAGGGGATCCGCAAAGGCGATGTGGTTGCGATTTATATGCCGATGGTACCGGAAGCGATGGTTGCCATGCTGGCCTGTGCCCGTATCGGTGCGGTGCACTCGGTGATTTTTGCCGGGTTCTCGCCTGAGGCGGTCTCCGGCCGTGTCATTGATTCCGGGGCAAAAATGGTGATCACCGCAGATGAAGGTCTGCGCGCCGGGCGTACTATCCCGCTGAAGAAAAATGTGGATGACGGCCTGAAAAACCCGGGCGTGACCACAGTCAGCAGTGTGATTGTTTTCCGCCGCACCGGCAATCCGGTGGAGTGGCAGGAAGGGCGTGATATCTGGTGGCATGATGCTGTCAGCGGTGTCAGCGCTGACTGCCCGCCGGAAGAAATGAATGCGGAAGATCCGCTGTTTATCCTCTATACCTCCGGATCGACCGGTAAACCGAAAGGGGTGCTGCACACGACCGGCGGTTATCTGGTTTATGCCACGCTGACATTTAAATATATCTTTGATTATCATGGTGATGAGGTGTTCTGGTGTACAGCGGATGTCGGCTGGGTAACCGGACACACCTACCTGGTTTACGGCCCGCTCTCCAACGGGGCTGTCACGCTGATGTTTGAAGGCGTACCGAACCATCCGAAGGTCAACCGGATGTGTCAGATTGTCGATAAACATCAGGTCAATATCCTGTATACCGCGCCGACCGCTATCCGCGCCCTGATGGCGGAAGGTCTCAGTGCGATTGAGGGCACCTCCCGCAAATCACTGCGTATTATGGGGTCGGTCGGCGAGCCGATTAACCCGGAAGCCTGGGAGTGGTATTACAAAACCATCGGTGACAGCCGCTGCCCGATTGTTGATACCTGGTGGCAGACCGAAACCGGTGCCTGCATGATCGGCGCAATGCCGGGGGCGATTGAACTGAAACCGGGGTCCGCGACCGTGCCGTTCTTTGGTGTTCAGCCAGCGCTGGTGGATAACCAGGGCGAAATCCTCGACGGTGAAACCGAGGGGAATCTGGTGATCCTCGATTCCTGGCCGGGTCAGGCCCGCACCCTGTTCGGTGATCATGAACGCTTTGAACAGACGTATTTTTCCGCCTTTAAAGGTATGTATTTTGCCGGGGACGGTACCCGCCGTGATGAAGACGGCTACTACTGGATCACCGGCCGGGTGGATGATGTGCTGAATATCTCCGGGCACCGCCTCGGCACTGCCGAAGTGGAATCCGCGCTGGTTTCACACCCGAAAATTGCCGAAGCTGCAGTGGTCGGGATCCCGCACAGTATCAAAGGGCAGGCTATTTATGCCTATGTCACACTCAATCACGGCGAGGAGCCGACTCCGGAACTGTATGCGGAAGTGAGGAACTGGGTCCGTAAAGAAATCGGCCCGATTGCCACTCCGGATATTCTTCACTGGACCGATTCTCTGCCGAAAACGCGATCCGGTAAAATTATGCGCCGTATCCTCCGTAAAATCGCCACCGGTGATACCGGTAATCTGGGTGATGTATCAACATTAGCTGACCCGGGTGTGGTCGAAAAACTGCTCGAAGAAAAGCAGGCCATCAACATGAACTAGCACGCTAACCTCAGTCAGTGCCGTGTTATGCGGCACTGACACTCCGGATAACAAAAACAGAGGAGTATCCTCAATGAGCGCATCCATTTATCAACAGGTGGAGAATGACCCTCGCTTTCAGGAACTGGTCAGAAAGCGCAGCCGGTTCTCATGGACATTGTCCGCGATTACACTTGTGCTGTATGTCAGCTTTATTATTCTGATTGCCTTTGACCCGCAATGGCTGGGCACACCACTCGGCGAAGGTCTGACGATTACCCGCGGGATCCCTGTCGGGGTCGGACTGATTGTCAGTGCGTTTGTCCTGACCGGTATTTATACCATCCGTGCCAACGGGGAATTTGATCGTCTGACCGCCGAAATCATCAGCGGGGTGAAACAATGAAAACGCGCCTTTCTGCTCTTCTGTTATCCCTGCTGTGTCCGCTGTTCAGCCACGCCGATGCCATCAGCGGGCCGGTGGAGCGCCAGCCGGTAAACTATCAGGCCATTATTATGTTCCTGATTTTTGTCGGCCTGACACTGTACATCACTTACTGGGCGGCAAAACGGACACGTTCCCGCGCGGAATACTACACCGCAGGGGGGAAAATTACCGGGTTTCAGAACGGGCTGGCGATCGCCGGTGACTTTATGTCCGCCGCATCCTTCCTCGGGATCTCCGCGCTGGTTTACACCTCCGGTTATGACGGCCTGATTTACTCTATCGGCTTCCTGATCGGCTGGCCGGTGATCCTGTTCCTGATTGCGGAGCGTCTGCGCAATCTCGGGCGCTACACCTTTGCGGATGTGGTCTCTTACCGTCTGAAAGCCAGGCCGATTCGCGTGCTGTCTGCCAGTGGCTCGCTGGTGGTGGTGGCGCTGTATCTGATAGCCCAGATGGTCGGAGCCGGTAAACTGATTGAGCTGTTATTCGGACTCAACTATATCGTGGCGGTTGTGCTGGTCGGCATCCTGATGGTGTTTTATGTCCTGTTCGGCGGCATGCTGGCAACGACCTGGGTGCAGATTATCAAGGCGGTTCTGTTACTTGCCGGTGCCAGCTTTATGGCACTGATGGTGATGAAAGCCGTGGATTTCAACTTTAACACCCTGTTTAAAGACGCGGTTGCGGTACATAAAAACGGGTTGGCGATTATGAGCCCGGGCGGGCTGGTATCGGATCCGATTTCTGCATTATCGCTGGGGCTGGCACTGATGTTCGGTACTGCCGGGTTGCCGCATATTATCATGCGTTTTTTCACGGTCAGTGATGCCAAAGAGGCGCGTAAGAGTGTGTTTTATGCCACCGGATTCATTGGCTATTTTTATATCCTGACTTTTATTATCGGCTTCGGTGCCATTCTGCTGGTCAGCCCGAACCCGGTATTTAAAGATGCGGCCGGGGCACTGATCGGCGGCACCAACATGGCGGCGGTGCATCTGGCGGATGCGGTCGGCGGTAATCTGTTCCTCGGTTTTATTTCTGCTGTGGCATTCGCGACTATTCTGGCGGTTGTTGCCGGGCTGACCCTGGCGGGCGCTTCTGCGGTTTCCCACGACCTGTACGCCTGTGCTATCAAAGACGGCAAAGCCAACGAGCGGGATGAATTAAAAGTCTCCAAAATCACCGTAATTATTCTCGGGATTGTTGCCATCGGGCTGGGGGTTCTGTTTGAAAAACAAAACATTGCCTTTATGGTGGGACTGGCTTTCTCTATCGCGGCGAGCTGTAACTTCCCGATCATTTTGCTCTCCATGTACTGGAAACGCCTGACCACACGGGGCGCACTGGCCGGGGGCTGGCTGGGATTGTTAACCGCCGTGATCCTGATGATCCTGGGGCCGACTATCTGGGTCAGTATTCTCGGGCATGAAAAAGCGATTTATCCGTATGAATATCCGGCGCTTTTCTCGATGTTTGCCGCCTTTATTGCGGCCTGGCTGGTGTCTGTGACGGATAACTCCGCACAGGGTCAGGAAGAACGCAGCCGCTTTGAGGCGCAGTTTATCCGCTCTCAGATTGGGCTGGGAATTGAAGAGGGCAAATCTCACTGACAGATGCCGCAGCGCGGTCTCCGTTCCGGAGGCCGCGTTTTTCTTTCTCTCCGCCACTTGTTTTATCAGGTTGTTAATGGTTTACTTCAGCCTGATCGTTTATGTTACTCAAAAGTTAATTTATGCGTCTTTTTTCTTCTGTTTTACTGATTGTACCGGTTGCTCTGGCACCGGCGGTGTTAGCCGGCGGGCCGGGTGCGGAGTACAATGTAAAAATTACGGTGATGGGGACATTACTGCTGCTGGCAAATGTGTATCTCTTCCGCTATACCGCAGGCAAAGTTGTTGTCGCCCTGCTGACAGTTTTATGGGGGCTGAACTTATCCGCATCTGCTTTTTTCTGCCACGGAGCGGGGGCTGAGTACCGGACAATGCTTCCTGATCTGCTTCATCAGAAATACGCGTTATCAGCGGGTGATTCCCCGGCTGAAAACAGTGGTATCGTACTGTTTTTTATCGTGGTTTCCGGGGGATATTTTACGGTGGTTCACCTGCTGAGCCGCGCACTGCCGCGCCGTGCTGTCCGGAATGCCGGTATCTCGCTGTTATTACTGTCGTTTATTCTGCCTGTTGAATATTACGCGATGGAAAAAAACAAAACACCGGGGCTGACGGTGTATGACCATTATCTGCTGGGTACGCCATTTTATCATCTTGCTGCTGTACCGATGGCATGGCGGGGATGCACCGGCATCAGCTGAGTGCCGGCAGCCGCCCGGAACGACCCGGACGGCTCTGACATCAGTTAAACTGTAAAACAAACTGAGCGGTGGCTTCTGCTTTGCCCGCTGATACATCATTTCCGTAGCGGTAATAGTGTGCTTTCAGCGGGACTGTCGTGGTGCCTTCATTCAAATCGGCCAGTTTGACAAACTCCTGACTGATCAGCGGTGTTTCATCGCTGAGGGGAGACGTGACCACAAAGCCGATACCGGATGAATTATTATTTCTGCCTTCATTATCCACCCTGACCACCGACGGTTTCCCGTTGTAATCGGCTGTATTATCAGAGAGTAATTTGATTTTTGCTGAGACATCGCCGGTACAGGTTAGTGTCAGATTATCTTCTGCGCTGTATTCCGCGTCAGGAAATCCTTTTTCACGGAATGCAGAAACCGGCGCACGGGGCAGGCGAAATTCCAGATTGGTACTCTCTGCATTGCAGGAAACCGGTGCCTGCTGGAGTGTTCCTCTCAGCAGATAGGAATAGGTGTACCGGGTTGTTCCGCCGTTCTTATCAAACGGCGAGAGCAGGATGGCACCGATAGTCATATCATGCAGTGACAGTGTCGGAGGATTATCAACCGCCGCATAGATTTCAATTTTCAGTTTCAGCGGTTCCAGCCGGCCTTCCGGGACAGTAATACGGGCGCCGGGCTGGGTACGGAGTACGGTGCCTGTACTGGTATCAGTCAGCACATAAACATAGCTGGGTCTTTGCACACCGGAAGGGGAAACGTGATAGGCGGGATTGCCGTCAATATCGCCGTAGTATTTTGCGATAGTTCCGCTGCCTTCGCCATAGGTGGCATAGCCATAGACCTCGGAATCCGGGCCGCAGTTGGCAATATGTGTTCCGTAACCCGGCCCGTTAAAAAGAAATTCTCCGACTTTGTCATTCTTCTTAACCGTTCCGCTCAGGGAAAGATCAACCCGGGCCGTCATCGGCATATGTGCATTGGAGCCGCCCGGTGTGCATTCCTGCGCAGCCTGCGCCGGGAGTACACTCAGGTATCCGGCTGCCAGCAAGGCGGATACAGCCGCAATTTTTCTTATTTTCTTTGATATTATCATGATGTTATTTCTCATTGTGAGCCTGTGCGGCAGTCTGCATCTGCAATATAGAGTCCGTTTACCGGTACAGTGTGGGCGGTATCATAATGAATGCTGCATGTGTGAGCGGCACCATCCTGTTTCCAGTTAATCCGGATTTCACCTGCCGGTTGTGCGGTCAGAAAATAGAGGTTGTTAAATCCGGAGACTAACTGTGTTTCCGCACCGGTCATGACCGCCTCTGCACCCAGCGGAATTTCCCGGTCGTCTGCTGTTTTCAGGCGCAGCAGCAGCTTATAGCCTTTTTTGGTATTAAAATCGGCCAGAATTAATGCCCCTTTGGTCGGGATCATGTTGTCGGAAATATTATTTTCGATTTCCACATCATCCGGCAGTGTCCGGGTATCAATGCTGATATTGTTTTTCCGGTACGGTGTCATGCCGGATACCAGTGCCAGACCGGCATGATTGGTCTTTATTGCCCGGCCGTTGATCACACCGACACCGGCGGCATCTTTGGTCAGAACAAGGGCATTGGTTTCCTGTAAGTCTGGTGCCGCGAGCATGCCGTACTGTGTGGCGACCAGTGCGCCGCTGATGCCGTAACTCAGGTTTTTATTATCCTGACTGTAAGAGTAACCGGCATTCATCACCGCATACGATGACTGATATGAGGAGCTGATACCGCCGGAATAGCCGGAACCCTGATTGGTATACCCCTGATAAACATCCCAGCTGCCCTGACTATGTTCACCGAAATTACCGTTCAGGCGGGCGGTCTGCTGGGTCTGGTGATTGTTGTCAGTTGACAGGTTGTAAGCCGCGCGTACCGGATAATCACCGAAGCTCAGAGGTACGGACAGGTTAATGCTCAGGCTCTGATTGTTTTTTGTCTGTTCCTGAAACTGATTACCCTGTGAATAGGTGTAATACACACCGTAACTGATACCGCTGAAATCACTGTTAAAACCGGCGTTATAGGAGCGGCTGGTCTGCCCGTTACCGTACTGATAAATCACTGACGTCAGGTTGAGTGTGGCACGGTCAGAAAATACCGGCTGGTTCAGTGTCAGTGTGTACTCATTTTTTAATTTCAGTTGCTGATCCGGCTGATATTCCTTACGGGCGGCGGCATCCTCAAACCGGTAGAAACCGGTATCAAAGTGACGATAACCTGCCAGCGTCAGGCTGGTATTGGTGGATTCAATCCGTTTGGCGTAATTGATACGAAATGCATTACCGCTGATGGTTTTTTCATCATTCAGCCGGGTGCGGGCATGCAGGATATCCGTGGTGACAGCACCTGCGGTTCCCATATTCAGCGCGGTACCGAGTCCGGCAGAATGATAGTCAGCAGCAATAAATGTTCCGCCGTATAGGGTGATGTAATCGGTCGCGCCATAAAAGGCTTCAGCCTGGCTGAGGAATTTCCCGTCACCTTCATTACTGCTGTCGTATTGCCCGGCAGAAACGGCATAACGGAAACCGCCTTTGCGTTCAAGGTTGGCGATTGTCGAGAAAGGCACAATAAACTGGTTTTCCGCCCCGTCAGTTTCTTTGACGGTGACATAGAGGTTACCG
This sequence comes from Morganella sp. GD04133, assembly GCF_029835375.1. Taxonomy (NCBI): domain Bacteria; kingdom Pseudomonadati; phylum Pseudomonadota; class Gammaproteobacteria; order Enterobacterales; family Morganellaceae; genus Morganella; species Morganella sp. GD04133. The sequence continues at coordinate 45,831 of NZ_JAODZS010000006.1, forward strand.
CCGTTACTCATCGGGTAATATTGTGTAATGGAAAACGGGCCTGCCGGTACCGTCTGGCGGAAAATGGTTTCGCCATTCTGGACAATGGACACTACCGCTTCTGAATTTGCCATACCGCTGATGACCGGCACATAGCTGCGGTTGTCGGCAGGCTCCATAATGCGATCGGTTTTCAGATTAACGCCGCGGATTTTCACGCCGTCAAACAATTGTGATGAGGTATACAGATTACCGGCCGCAATCTCACTTTTTATCGGATTAATATTGCGTGAGATTGTATTACTGATGGTATTCCATTTATCACCGCCGCTTTGGTTATGTGTCCAGACGGTATAATTTTTATAGCGCCAGGCGCCGATATTCACCCGGGTCCGGATATTTCCGTAATAACTGTCCTGCGTGTTGCCACGATTACGCTGATTAAATGCGGAAAAATTGTAATTCACAAACGCGGCCGGAATGCCGTTATCCCAGTTTTTTTCTTCCAGGCTGCGGATTTTGTCCTGATTAAGCTGAGACTGCGGCACTGTCAGGGAGTAAATCTGGTTGTTTAAGTCCAGATCGCCGCTGATAAAATCCATTCCGCTGAGATTAACGCATCCGTCCTGTGTGGTCTGAACAGCGGTGTTATCCGGAAAAATAATGCCGAACGCATGCCACTGTGCTTCAGTAAAACAGGGCTGCAGGGTTTCTTTATCCTCTTTGCCGGTCATCAGCACAAACGGAACAGCCATCCGGGTAATTTTTACTTTATTGATAAACAGGGTGACATCGTAGTTTCCTTCCGCCACATCGTTGTCACGGAATACACTCAGCTCTTCATTTGTCACCGTTTGTCCGCTGCCGGCAATATTCAGCAGGCCGGGCGGATAATAGTCAGCGGCTGTCACATGACGGGGAAGTACCGCCGCGCATACCGGGATCATCAGAAGCGGCAGCAGATGTGTGCGGATTTCAGCGCGGTTATTTTTCATGATATTGACCGTCACTTATTGGAGTAAAAATTGTTTTTCGATGCTTTTTCCGTAGTCGTTGATATACATTACCGAAACAGGTGCGTTCCGGACTGCCGGTGACGGCAGTGCAACCGCGGTATCAGAAAATGGGGCAAAATAACCCTGTGTGAACGGCACATCACGCTGGTTAATGCTGATACCGGAAATATTGATGTAATACGGTGTCGGGTTTTTCACCGTGACAGTCCGGCCACCGGCTTTCCAGACCAGTTTTTCTGCCGCAGGATCGAGGTTTTTACTCGGCAGAGAGTCAGGACGATATATCACTTTGATTTTATTGGTCATGGAATAACGAAGAACGTTTTCCTGGTCTTCACTGCTGGGAGCGACAAATTTCACATTCAGCCAGTAAAGTGTTTCTCTGTCTGCCGGCATTCCGGTGACTTTTGTGACCTGCAAGGTGTTTTTTTGTTCAGCCCGGAGCTTCAGTAAAGGTGGCGTGGTGACAAAGTCAGGGCTGACATTGCCGTTTGCATCTTCAATCCAGGATTGCAGTAAATAATTCCGGTTCTTATCAGTATTAAAAGCAACAACACCTTCGCTTTTATTTTTTTCGTTATAAACCAGCCGTGTTGTTTCCAGACCAAATCCGGCATAGCTGTTAACGGTGAATAAAAAAAACAGAGAAGCAGAGAGAATATTTTTTTTAGCGAACATAGTATCTCCGGAAAATAACCGAAAAAAGGGTGCGCAGATTAAATAATCTGCGCAATGAATATTAGTTATATGTCAGGGTGTAGTTTAATGTTGCATTTGCCTGACCAGCTTCAACATCATCAGCCATGCTGATATATTTTGCGACATAGCTGGCTTCCCAGCTGGCGCTGTTTTCAACGTGATATTCTTTTTCAAATGAACCATCGATATCAATACCGTCACCACTATGGTCACCATCACGGTCATAGATAATAATACCGATATTTTTTGCGGTACTGTCATCTCCCGGATTATCCAGTTCTAAAATATCACTTTCGCCATTTTTTGGTTTTCCGTTAAGTTTTAATGTCACATTCCCCTGATCCGGGCAATCGATTAAGGAAATATCGATTTTACCGTAGACACCTTCACCGCCTGCGGTATCATATTTTTTACCGAAGGCACTTGTCGGGTAACGGCCCATCTGGACATGTGCATCCGGTGAATTATCACCATTCAGGTCGATAGTACAGGTTGAGTTGTAAATAAACCCGGAGAATGTAATGGTGCCATCCTGTGTTTCTTCTGCAGATGCACTCATTACTGAACCGGCTAATAAGAGTGATAATAATGCCTTGCCCGTTAATACATTTTTCATTTAAAAACCTTGTGTAAATTAATACTATTCAATATATTGAATATGTGAAATATCCGTTATTTCCGGATGGGATATTATTCGGTTATAAAACAGAATGAGAATAACTCTGTATTTGTTTCCGAAGCGTGATGCTATGGCGTAATTTCGGGTATGTATATGTTCATTATTAAGTATGATTGACGAAATAGATAAATAATACAATTTTCATCTGAATGATGTTCCCCGGTGACTAATCCATAATCCAGTTAATAATAAAAAGTGAATCGTTATCCACGGAAATAATTATATCCGTAATATTTCGCTGGGATATGAATCGATGTGTCAGAATGTTTCCCCGGATGACATAATAATTCAGCATTAATTTTTTTCTTATTTATTGATTTTATTAAGTTTTTTAATACAACCAATGGGAGTAATAGTCATTTTATGATGACGTGAAAAATAAGAGAAAACAAAAAATCATTTATTATCAGTATGTTGCGTTTATTAAATGAAAATGAAACGCATATGGTGAGTATTATTTTTTTACATATCATCGGCAGATTACCGGACAAAAAAGGCGTTAATTCTATTTTTTTCCGGGAGAAAGGCGGGATTTGTCGTCATAAAATGACAAATGAAAGGCGTTAAAACAGAGGATAATATGAATAATCCAGGCGGATATGGGAATGTGTGTCCCGTATCCGCCCGGTTTTGTTACAGAGAACGGCTCACTTCCTGATAGGCGAACAGCCCGGCAGCACCGCCGGTGTGTACAAACAGCAGCGGCGAGGTATCTTGCGGATGCCGGCGAACCTGGTCAATCAGTCCGGCCATCGCTTTGCCGGTGTAAACCGGGTCGAGCAAAATGCCTTCGTGACGCGCCAGCAGTTCAATGGCTTCCAGCCCGCCGGCATTCGGCATGCCGTATTCCGGGGCAAAATAATTATCCCACAGCGCGACCGGTGCCGGGGTTTCAATACCAAACAGCGGTGCCAGTTCATTTTGCAGTTTCACCACTTTCGGTGCCTGATCGGCATATACCCGCGATACGGTGACACCGATAACCGGGGTCTGCGGCATCACCAGCTGCAATCCGGCAGACAGCCCGGCGTGTGTCCCGGCGCTGCCGGAAGCGACCACAACGGCACCGAATTCGGTGCCTTCCGGTGTCTGCTGCGCGATTTCCAGGGCGCACTGCACATAGCCGAGAGAGCCGAGCATATTGGAGCCGCCGACCGGCACGATATAGGCATCACTGAGCTGCATATGGTTGATCAGCGCCTGCATCTGCGCATCCGGGTCAGTCAGCGCATCACACATCACGCAGTGCGCACCGAATAAATCCGTCAGCAGCTTGTTACCGTTATTCAGGAAATCCGCATCCTGACTGCCGATCGGGTTTTCCAGCAGTGCCACGCATTTCAGGCCGTACATTGCCGCGACAGCTGCTGTCTGACGGACGTGGTTAGACTGAATAGCTCCGGCGGTGACAATAAACTGTGCGCCTTTTTCCAGGGCATCCGCCATCAGGAATTCCAGCTTGCGCAGCTTGTTGCCGCCCGCTGCCAGCGGTGTCAGATCATCACGCTTGATGTAAATCTCCCGTCCCAGCAGGCGGGAGAGATTATTCAGTTTATTCAGCGGTGTAACACCGCTGAGCAGATTAAGCTTACTGAACTGCGCCAGTGTCTGTTGCAGCCGGGTTGCCCCGGCGGTATTTACAGAAGAAGACATATCATTTCCTTATTGAATTCGCGGTCATACTCAGTAGGTGAATCCTAGCCAGAGGTAGACGGCCAGCGCAAAACTTGCGGTTAATACCGCATACGGCATCTGGGTACGGATATGCTCAATATGGTCACAGTCTGTCGCCATCGATGCCACGATCGCATCACTGGAGATAGGGGAGGTCATATCACCAAAGATAGACCCGGCGATAGCGGCACCAATCATATATTCCGGCGGCATACCAACGGACAGACCTAACTGCACACCAATCGGGATCATGATGGCGAATGTACCCCAGGAGGTGCCGGTCGCCAGTGACATAATGGCACTGATCAGGAAGATAAAGCCGACAGAGAAGCCCGGCGCGATAACCCCGGATGTCACCTGGGCAATATAGGCACCGGTATTGAGGTCAGAAGAGACAGAGCCCATCAGGAAGGCGAGGATCATCACCGAACTGATTTTAATCATATTGGCATAGCCGATATAGAGCTCTTTAAAGAAGGTATCGACATTCATCACGCGACGCGCCAGGAACCAGACAAATGACACCGCCGTCCCGAACATTACGCCCCAGTAAACCGAGGTGGAGCCGCTGCCTTTGCTGAACTCGCCGTCACCGGTGATATACAGCGCGACCGGCACCATCAGAATGGTGGAGAGGATCGGGATAAAGAAGTTCAGTGAGGTGTGGCAGTTCGGATGATCGATAATGTCTTTATCATCTTCCGGCTCGTCGTGTGTTTCTTCCGGCGTAGCGGTGATCACATCCGCAGAGCTGATGAGTGCCTGCGCACGCATTTCTGCTTTGCGCATTGGTCCCCAGGAGACATTACTGAAGATATAGAACAGAATGCTGGCGAGTGAGAACCAGGCCATGATGTTGTAAACCATGGAATGTGCCAGGATATCAAACGGCTCGCCGGTGATCAGCCCCTGAGAGATCTGCACACCGATAACGCCCATCATTGCCGCACCCCAGCCGTTGATCATGGCGGAAGAACAGACAGACACACAGGCGGTCTGAATGATGTAAGACATTTTCTCCGGCGGCACGCCGTATTTTTTCGCCAGCGCTTTGGTGGAAGCACCGGAAACCAGCTGGTTAATCGAGCTTTCGATAAAAATCAGCGACGTGATAATCACCGCCAGCAGTTGCACACCTTTGCGGCCTTTGATGATCTGCGTTTTGTTGGTCAGCAGGCGGACAAGTGCCCGTACACCGCCGGTCACCACGACCAGGCGCATAATCCCGCCAATCATCAGCATAAAGATGATGGTTTTGGCGTTGCCTGATGATTTAAAGACATCAATAATCCCTTCGAGGGTTGCGCGGATCCCCAGTAAGAGGTTGTGATCATGAATAACAGTAAAGCCGACCAGTATCCCGATCAGCAGTGATAAAATCACCTGACGGGTACAGATGGCCAGAATAATTGTGACGACCGGGGTAATGACCGTCCAGATACCATAGTCCTGCATACGCTTTCTCTTTTATTATTGTGGTAGTGATGCTGTGTCAGGCCAGAGCCTGCTGTAAATCAGCCAGTAAATCGCTGATATCTTCGATACCGACAGACAAACGCAGCGTGCTGTCAAAAACACCGATGGATTCGCGCTCTTCGCGGGTCATGGAGCCATGGGACATGGTCGCGGAGTGATTTACCATGCTTTCCACGCCGCCCAGCGATTCCGCGAGCACAAAATAGCGCAGTTTTTTCACAAAGGCTTCGGTTTCTGCGAGGCCGCCTTTCAGCTGAATAGTGACCACAGCACCGCCGGTGCGCATCTGTTTTTTACATAACGCATAGTGCGGATGATCTTTCAGGCCCGGATAAAACACCTTCTCAATGTTGTCGTGACCGGACAGGAACTCCGCCACGGCTTGCGCATTGCTGCATTGTGCCGCCATCCGCAGTGCCAGGGTTTTCAGGCCGCGCAGGGCGAGATAAGCATCAAAGGGTGAGGCAATCGCGCCGGTGGTGGTTTTCAGGAAATTCAGTCTTTCCGCGAGATCGTCACGGTTGGTGATCACCGCACCGCCGATTAAATCAGAGTGACCGCCGATATATTTGCTGGAGGAGACCATGATCAGATCCGCACCCATCGTCAGAGGCTTCTGGTTCCACGGTGTCGCGAAGGTATTATCGATACAGGTTACGATATTGTGTTCTTTGGCCAGTCCGCAGATGGCTTCAATATCAACCAGTTCCAGTAACGGGTTGGTCGGGCTTTCTATCCAGATCATGCGGGTATTGTCTTTGATTTTGCTGCGCACTGCGGCTAAATCATTAAGGTCAACATAATCGAACGCGTGGCCGCAGTTCTCTTTTGCCACGCGTTCAAACAGACGGAATGTCCCGCCGTACACGCCTTTCATCGCAATAATATGGGAGCCCTGCGGGAAGATATTCAGCACCAGTGCCGCAGCCGCCACACCGGAAGCCGTTGCGGTGGCGTAAGTGCCTTCCTCGACATCGGCCAGCAGTGTTTCATAGGCGTGACGGGTCGGGTTACTGACGCGGGAATAGGCGTATTCGCCGTGTTCGCTCAGGCTGGTCTGTACAAACGTACTGGCGGTGGTGATCGCCGGGAAAATAGCATGGTTGACGTTATCCTGCTGCTGTCCGCCATGGATCAGCACAGTGGCAATTTTCTTACTCATAGTTGGTGTCCTGTAAAATATGCGATGAATATTTAATAGTTATTGTAATGGCCGGATAGTGGCACAGGTAGTCAGAAAAAATTTTCTAAAAAAATTCCGCAGCCGCAGACGGCAGAGAATAAATTTCTCTGTTATAAAATAAGTGTTATATATCAGTAAATTGAATCATTTTTATGAATGAGAGATGAATCACACTATGAATAATAAGGGTATTATTTTTATTTTACGGTCAAAAAAACCGGGCTGATTTTGCCCGGTTTTTGGTGTCTGAGAGTAAAAAAGGTGCGCGGGGGGATCAGTTCCGGACTAGGTCAACAGGGTAGGAATTGAACAGATAACCATCAAAATTCGGGTCATCGACATCCGACAGCTCCAGCAGGCGCTGTTTCACATTTTCCAGGTGCTGCCACATGGCTTCTTTGGCCGCTGCCGGATCTTTTTTAATCATTGCCGCGAGGATAGCCTGGTGATCGGTCATCCACTCTTTGCGGTAATCTTTATTGGTGATCCGCGTGTGCAGCTTCAGCCACATCGGGTTATTCTCCCGCCATGCCCAGGATTGCTTCAGTAATTCCACCAGCATGCTGTTATGTGTCGCCTGCGCGATGGCCAGGTGAAATTCGCGGTCACCGGTTTCATCTTCCCCAGTTTTCAGTTCGTCGCGTTCCCGCTGCAGGGCGCTGCGCATATTCGCAATATCCACCGGCGTGGCCTGAGTGGCTGCAAATTCTGCAATATTGCTTTCCAGCAGCTGGCGGGCCTGTAACAGTTCAAACGGACCGGCGGCATTGAGCGCACACGGGTCAGTTACCGCACTTTCTCTCAGGTGAGGGAGGGCAACAACATAGATACCGGAACCTTTGCGGACTTCAATCAGGTTTTCCAGTTCCAGCATAATCAGTGCCTCGCGGACAACTGCCCGGGAGACATCCAGCATTTCAGCGATTTCGCGTTCAGGCGGCAGTTTGTCACCGATGACATAATCCATATTGGTGATCATCTGGCGCAACGCATGGCCGACTTCCTGATAAGGGCGTTTGGGTTCAGTCAACTGTGTCATTATCATGGCCGTAAAATGGGAATTCTTACCCGGAGAGTTTATCAGAAATTGGTCGACCAAAAATGATTTTACGCCGGTGTTTGTCAAAAAAGCGGCGGAATCCGGGAGACAGCGCAAAAAAAGAGATACACAGCGGGTTCCCTGTGTATCTCTCCGGTACGGATTTCAGCGGGTCAGTGAGAGACGATTAACGTTTCATCACTATCCTGTGCGGGATCCTGCGGTTCTTTTTTCTCTTTGATCAGAATCCACAGCGCGGCAGCACCGATAAGGTCGAAGACAGCCAGCGCAATAAAGAACGGACCGAAGCCGATGATACCGACGAACGCACCGATAAATAAGTTAAAGATTAACTGACCGGACCATGCACATGCACCGGCCATACCCACAGCGGTTGCCACTTCGTCTTTCTTGAACAGATCCCCGCCGAGGGTGGCGGCAACGGTGGATAACAGCTGGTGAGAGAAACCACCGATACTGATTAACAGCACTGCGACGTACGGGTTCTCAACAATACTGACCAGACCGATAGTGGTCATCAGAACCGCACCGATGGTGAAGGTGATACGGCGAGAGTTGATCAGGGAAACACCGCGGTCGTTAAAGTATTTCGCCACAAATCCGCTGGCCAGACAGCCCAGGTCAGCCATCAGGAACGGCAGCCAGACAAACATCGCGATTTCTTTCAGGCTGAAGTGCAGGGTTTCCACGAAGAAAATCGGTACCCAGAAGTTAATCGTTCCCCATGCCGGGTCCGCGAGGAAACGGGAGAGGCCGATACCCCAGAAGTTACGCTGCTTCAGAATATTGATAACTGAGGTTTTCTCTTTCTTTGCGGATTTGAGATGTTTTTCCTGGCCGTTTTCAATATAGGCACGTTCTTCATCAGACAGACGTTTTGCATCTTTCGGATCTTTATAGAAGAAGAACCAGACGAAGGCGGCGATAATCGCCAGTGCACCGGCGACAATAAAGGCGAACTGCCAGCTGTGGAACATGATACACCAGGCGATCAGCGGCGGAGCCAGCATTGCACCGAAAGAGGTTCCCATATTAAACACACCGGTGGCTATCCCGCGCTCTTTTGCCGGGAACCAGGTGGTGGCGGTTTTCACACCGGCCGGAATGGCGGAAGCTTCACTGAAACCCATGATCCCGCGCATAAAGGCCAGCCCCTGCCAGGAGCCGGTCAGGGCATGAGCCATAGTGGCAAGACCCCAGATGATGGCACAGATAAAGAAGCCGAGTTTCAGGCCAATCGTATCAATAAAGAAGCCCATGATTGGCTGACCGATGGTATATGCCAGCTGAAATGCGCTGACAACCCAGGAATACTGCTCTTTGGTGATCCCCAGGTCATTCATAATGGTCGGTGCTGCGACACCTAATGCGGTACGGTCAAGGTAGTTAATGATGGTTATGAAGCATACCAGCAGAATCATATGCCATCTGTAATGTTTAATTGTTTTCATAGTCAGCCTTTTGAATTTTATGCTGTTTTTCTGTCAACCCTGTCTTTCGGAATGGTTAAACCGGCATGTGGTATTGGTTAACCAAATAGAGGGGCAATCCGTTGCTGTTCACTTATTTTCTTACTGATTCAACGGGATTCTGCATAAAAGGTAGGCATTATTATGTGATCAAACTCGTGGTTTTATATTGGTCGCCCAAAATGATCACCTTATTGTGATCTGGTTAACCAAATTGGTTGACCAGAATGGTTTGCTATGATGTTGTATGTCACTATACCGTTCCGGAAACCTGCTGATGCGTTTTCCGGTTATCTTTACGGAGCATAAACGAGGTTTAGTATGAAACAAACTTGGCGTTGGTACGGACCGGCAGATCCGGTTACTTTATCTGATATTCGTCAGGCGGGCGCTACCGGTATCGTGACAGCGCTGCACCATATCCCGAACGGTGAAATCTGGACCACCGATGAAATTCAGAAGCGCAAGGCGCTGATTGAAGCCAATCATCTGGAATGGACCGTGGTTGAAAGTGTGCCTATCCACGAAGATATCAAAACACAGACCGGTGAGTATGAAAAATGGATTGCCAACTATCAGCAATCCCTGCGCAACCTCGCCGCCTGCGGGATTTATACTGTCTGTTACAACTTCATGCCGGTTCTCGACTGGACCCGTACTGACCTGGAATATGAGCTGCCGGACGGCTCAAAAGCATTGCGTTTTGATCAGATTGAATTTGCGGTGTTCGAGATTTATCTCTTACAGCGCGAAGGGGCTGAGCAGGACTACACCGCAGAAGAACTGGCGCAGGCCAAAACCCGCTTTGAAACCATGCGGGATGACGAAAAACAAAAACTGATAAACAATATTATTGCCGGTCTTCCGGGGGCGGAAGAAGGCTATACTCTTGAACAATTCCGCCAGCACCTGAAACGTTACGCCGGTATCGATAAAGCGAAATTACGTGAGCACTTTGCGTATTTCCTGAATAAAATTATTCCGGTTGCTGAAGAGTGCGGCCTGAAAATGGCGGTGCATCCTGATGATCCTCCGCGTCCTATCCTCGGCTTGCCGCGCATTGTCTCCACGATTGAAGATATGCAGTGGATGGCGGATACCGTCAACAGTGATGCCAACGGTTACACCATGTGTACCGGCTCTTACGGCGTGCGTGCTGATAACGACCTGGTCAATATGATTAAGACCTTTGGTCCGCGGATTTACTTCCTACATCTGCGTTCAACGATGCGTGAAGAAAATCCGAATACCTTCCACGAAGCGGCACATCTGGCCGGTGATGTGGATATGTATAATGTGATCAGCGCGGTTGCCGCCGAAGAGAACCGCCGCCGTGAGAGCGGGTCTGAGTCCCTGATCCCGATGCGTCCGGATCACGGCCATCAGATGCTGGATGATCTGAAGAAGAAAACCAATCCGGGCTATTCCGCCATCGGTCGTCTGAAAGGGCTGGCTGAAATCCGCGGTCTGGAAATGGGTATTCACCGCGCATTCTATACAAAATAATATCTCATACCTTTGTACCTGCCGGGCTGCGGGATCTCTCCCGCAGCCTGCTCCCCGGGAGCCTGTAATGGAAAAGAATCTTGTCACTGCGGACATCACCGCAACGCGTCCTGACTGGACGACTGATCGTCTCACCACCCGTATTGTTCACCTCGGCTGCGGCGCGTTTCACCGCGCACATCAGGCGCTGTACACCCATCACGTATTAGAAAAAACAGACAGCGACTGGGGTTACTGCGAAGTTAACCTGATGTCGGCACAGGATGCGGCGCTGATCGAAGGGCTGAAAGCCCAGTCCATGCTGTATACCGTGGCGGAGAAAGGGGCGGATAACACAGAGCTGAAAATTATCGGCTCGATGAAAGAAGCGATGCACCCGCTGATCGACGGTATTGATGCGGTGATTGAGAAAATGGCTTCTCCGGATGTCAGTATTGTTTCCCTGACCGTGACGGAAAAAGGCTATTGCACCGATCCGGCGACCGGGCAGCTCGACCCGGAAAATGCGCTGATTAAACAGGATCTGGCGACACCGGAGACCCCGCGCTCTGCGATCGGCTATATCACAGCGGCACTGAAACGCCGTCATGAGCGCGGCCTGCCGCCGTTTACGGTGCTCTCCTGTGACAACGTTCGTGAGAATGGTCATGTTGCCCGTGAAGCCGTACTCGGCCTGGCGCGGTTACAGGATCCGGCGCTGGCGGAGTGGATTGAAGCCAATGTGACGTTCCCGTGTACCATGGTTGACCGCATTGTCCCGGCCGCCACCCCGGAAACGCTGGCGGAAATCGCACAACTGCTGGGAACGGAAGATCACTGTGCTATCGCCTGTGAGCCATTCCGTCAGTGGGTGATTGAAGACAATTTTGTGAACGGTCGTCCTGAATGGGACTGTGCCGGTGCGCAGTTTGTGCAGGATGTGGTGCCGTTTGAATTAATGAAGCTGCGGATGCTCAACGGCAGCCACTCCTTCCTGGCGTATCTCGGTTATCTCGGCGGTTATGCGCATATTTCCGATACCATGACCAATCCGGATTACCGCAAAGCTGCACGCGCGCTGATGCTGGATGAGCAGGCGCCGACTCTCACCATGCCGGAAGAAACCGACCTGGTTGCCTATGCGGATAACCTGATTGACCGCTTTACCAACCCGTCCCTGAAACACCAGACATGGCAGATTGCGATGGACGGCAGCCAGAAGCTCCCGCAGCGTCTGCTGGACCCGGTCGCACAGCATATTGCGGACGGCAGCGATTATCGTCATTTGGTGCTGGGTGTGGCGGGCTGGATGCGTTATGTCAGCGGCACCGATGAACAGGGTAACAAAATCGATGTGCGTGACCCGCTGGCAGAAACCTTCGCGGCAATCTATGCAAAACACGGTTTGTCCGTTGCGGTGGTGGATGAGCTGCTGGCGATTGAATCTATTTTCGGTAACGACCTGCCGAAACAGCAGGGCTTTGTTGATGCGGTGAAACGCGCGTATCAGCAGTTACTTGATGTCGGTGCCCGTCAGGCCGTTGCCGCACTGTAATCCCGGAGAGTTTATGAAACAGTTTCTTTGCGAAGACTTTTTACTGCACAGCGACATTGCCCGCCGTCTTTATCATGACTACGCGGCGGACATGCCAATCTATGACTATCACTGTCACCTGAACCCGCGTGAAATCGCGGAAAACCGCCGTTTTGATAACCTAGGTCAGATCTGGCTGGAGGGGGATCACTACAAATGGCGCGGCATGCGTTCGGCAGGAATTCCGGAATCGCTTATCACCGGGCGCGACAGCAGTGATTATGAAAAATATCAGGCGTGGGCAAAAACCGTACCGATGACCCTCGGTAACCCGCTTTATCACTGGACGCATCTGGAACTGCGCCGCCCGTTCGGTATCACCGGCAACGTGTTCGGGCCGGAAACGGCACAAAGCATCTGGGATGAGGCCAATGAAAAACTGGCACAGCCGGCATTTTCCGCACGCGGCATTATGCAGCAGATGAACGTGCATATGGTCGGTACCACCGATGACCCGGCAGATTCGCTGGAATACCACCGGCAGATTGCGCAGGATGACAGCTTTGATATTGAGGTGCGTCCGAGCTGGCGTCCGGATCGCGCGTTTAAAATTGAACTGGACGGCTTTACGGATTATATCGCGAAGCTCGGACAGAGTGCCGATGTGGATATCCGTCGTTTCAGCGATCTGCTGACCGCGCTGGAACGCCGTCTGGTACACTTTGCACAGCACGGCTGTGTTGCCTCAGACCACGGTATTGAAATTCTGCGCTATGCGCCGGTGCCGGATGAATCGGTGCTGGATGCGATTCTGCAGAAACGTCTTGCCGGGGAAATCCCGGATGAAACCGCCACCGCGCAGTTTGCAACGGCGGTGCTGGTCTGGCTCGGAAAGCAGTATGCGAAACGCGGCTGGGTGATGCAGTTGCACATCGGTGCGCTGCGTAACAACAACACGCGCATGTTTAAGCTGCTCGGTGCCGACAGCGGTTTTGATTCCATCGGTGACGCGCCGGTGGCGTATCCGCTTTCACGTCTGCTTGATGAAATGGATAAAACCGATGAGCTGCCGCGCACTATCCTTTACTGCCTGAACCCGCGTGATAACGAAGTGCTGGCGACCATGATCGGCAACTTCCAGGGCGGCGGTATTGCGGGCAAAATTCAGTTCGGTTCCGGCTGGTGGTTCAACGACCAGAAAGACGGCATGCAGCGTCAGCTCGAGCAGTTGTCACAGCTGGGGCTGTTAAGCCAGTTTGTCGGCATGCTGACAGATTCCCGCAGTTTCCTGTCCTATACTCGTCATGAATACTTCCGCCGCATTCTGTGTAATATGCTTGGCACACTGGCGGTAAACGGCGAAATTCCGGCAGATGAAACCATGCTGGGGCAGATGGTACGTGATATCTGTTTCAATAATGCACAGTGTTATTTTTCCGCTGCAAAAGGTGAATAATGACAGTGAAACGCATTGGTCTGATCGGCGAGTGCATGATAGAACTCAACGGTGCGCCGTTCGGGGAAATGGTTCAGCGCTACGGCGGTGATGCCCTGAACAGTGCGGTTTATCTGGCCCGCGCGGCAGGAGACGCCGTTGAGGTGAATTTCATCTCCGCGATGGGAACCGATCCGCTCAGTAAAGGGATGATCAGCCGCTGGCAGGCGGAAGGTGTTAATACCGCGCATGTGCTGATCGACCCGCATCATCAGCCGGGGTTATACCTTATCCAGCTGGATGAGCAGGGCGAGCGCACGTTCCTTTACTGGCGCAATGATTCCGCAGCGCGCTATCTTGTCCGTCATCCGGATTACCCGGCACTGCTGGCACAACTTGCGCAGATGGATGCCATTTATCTCAGCGGGATCAGCCTCGCCATTCTGCCGCCGCAGGACCGGCTGCGGCTGCTGGATGACCTGAAAACACTGTCACAGCAGGGAAAAACCATTCTGTTTGACAGTAACTACCGCCCGGCACTGTGGGCGAATGAAAATGAAACCCGCGATTGTTATCAGGCGATGTATGCACTGACCGATATGGCACTGGTCACTGATGATGACGAAGCGCGGCTGTGGGGCGACAGCGACCGCAACGCGACCTTTGCCCGTCTGGCAAAAGCCGGGGTGAAGCAGGCGATTATCAAAGCGGGTGCTCAGGGGTGTGACTACCGTGATCTGCGCACTGATGCACCGGCTATCAATATTGCCACCATTCCGGCGGAACAGGTGGTTGATACCACCTCTGCCGGTGATGCCTTTAACGCCGGGTTCCTGGCGGGCTGGCTGACCGGTGCGGATATTGAACGCGCTGCCCGGATGGGCCACCGGCTTGCAGGTGTGGTGATTCAGCACAAAGGGGCGATTATCCCGCAGGCGGCAACCCGCCCGGTCACTGATACTTTACTGAATAACACGTTTTAACGGGAAAAGAGGAGAACGAGATGTCCGAATTACAGGCAATGATTACCCGTTTCCGGCAGCTGAAAATTGTGCCGGTGATCGCCGTGGATAACGCGGAAGATATTATCCCGTTAGGCAATGCGCTGGCGGACAACGGTCTGCCGGTGGCGGAAATCACTTTCCGTACTGAGTGTGCGGCGGAAGCGATCAAACTGCTGCGCGAAGCCCGCCCGGATATGCTGGTGGGCGCAGGAACCGTGATTAACCGCGAGCAGGTGCGCCAGGCGAAAGCCGCCGGGGCACAGTTTGTCGTCTCTCCCGGTCTGAACCCGAACACTGTCCAGGCGTGTCAGCAGATTGATATCCCGATTGTGCCGGGGATCAACAACCCCAGCGCGGTTGAGCAGGCACTGGAGCTGGGCATCGATTTCGTAAAATTCTTCCCGGCAGAGCCGTCAGGCGGCATTCCGATGATCAAAGCCATGCTGGCGCCGTATCACCAGTTACAGGTGATGCCGACCGGCGGTATCGGGCTGAACAATATCCGCGACTATCTGGCTATCCCGCAGATTGTGGCCTGCGGCGGATCGTGGATGGTGCCGGCTTCGCTAATCAAAGCAAAAGATTGGGCCGCCATCGGCAAACTGGCGCGTGAAGCCAGTGAGTTTGTGAAGTAAGGATTTTTTACTGTTCCGGCAGCAGACCCCCTCTCTGCTGCCGTATTACCGGTTTTCTCCTGCCTGTAACATTCTGAATCATCAATTATCCTGTTGTTTTTACAGAGATTCCGGAACTATGACCGTTCGCAAAGATATTTTTTAATCAGTTGTATATGCTGGTGAATCATACTGCTTTTCAGACGGGCCTTCTGTGTTGCATAAATATTATCCCTTCAGTCTGCGTGACAAACTCATATTGATGGCCATTCTGCTGGTCACCGTGCCGACACTTATCATCGGTTATTTTGTGGAAACAGAGGGGCGTTCCGCACTGTTGCAGGAGAAACGAAACAAACTCTATTCCGTTGCCGGTCTGCTGGAACAGGCACTGAATGATGAATATGACCTTGCCGCATCCCTGCCGCGTGACCAGCGCCTGGCGCTGATCAGCGAAAAGCTGTATCCGGCGGCGGAGATTATCACTTCCACCTTCCCGGGGGTCGGTGCCGGGTATTACCACCGCGAACTTGACGGTATTGTGACCTATTCCCCGCGCGCCCGTTACGGTAATAAAACCGGCACCCGCATCAGTGAGGATCACCCCGGCCGTCATGTGATGGCAACGGGAGAGCCGGAAGTCGGCTGGGGAACCCAGGTGCGCGGCAATATTATGAACGCCATGATTCCGGTCAGACGAAATGGTGAGGTGATCGGTTATATCTGGGCGAACGAACTGACGGATGATATTGACCGTCAGGCGCTGGAGATGGATATCAAAATTATCGCGGTTATTGCACTCGGGATCCTGTTCAGTCTGCTGATTATTATCGTCTTCTCCCGTCATTTCAGCCGGGATATCGGGGCGATTAAAAGCGGCCTCAGTGATCTCTCTCATGACCTCAATACCCATCTGCCGATGATGAAAGGGGAAATGGGGGAGATCAGTGACAGCGTCAACGCGCTGGCACAGGCACTGCGGGAGATGAAAACCCTCAACGAACTGATTATTGAAAGTGCGGCGGACGGCGTGATCGCGGTGGATATCAACGGCTGCGTCACCATGATTAACCCGGCGGCGGAAGAGATAACCGGCTATCTGGAGCGGGATCTGCACGGCAAATATTACGGTGATGTTTTTGAGGGGCGGAGTTTCTCCAGCCCGGTTCTTGATACCCTGAAGCGCGGTATTGAGCACGTCAGCCTCGAAATTGAATATCCCGCCCGTGACCGCACCATTCAGATAAACGTCAGCACCAGCCGCATCCGTAATGCGGGCGGGGAGCTTATCGGCGCACTGGTGATATTTAAAGATCTCACCGCGCAGAAAGAGGTTCAGCGCCGTATGCAGCAGGCGGAAAAACTCGCGACACTCGGCGAGCTGATGGCAGGTGTGGCCCATGAGGTGCGCAACCCGCTGACGGCGATCAGCGGTTTCGTGCAGATCCTCAAAGAACTGGAACATCACCCGGATAAACTGGAATACATCAGTATTATTCTCAAGGAAGTGGATTCCATTGACCGGATCATCCGCCAGCTGCTTGATTTCTCCCGGCCGCAGACCGGCACATTCCGCCCGATCAGCGTCAACCGGCTGATTGAAGAGGCGCTGGTGCTGGTCAAAACCAAAGGGGTGGAAGCGCGGGTCACCTTTACCTGGGAGCCGGATGACACACTGCCGCTGATTGAGGCCAACAGCGAACTGCTGCGTCAGGTGCTGCTCAATATCATGATAAACGCGGTGCAGTCGATTCCGGCCAGAGGCAATCTCTTTATCTCCACCTGTTACATGGAGGAGCAGCGGGTCATGATGGTGATCCGTGATGACGGCACCGGTATCCCGGCGGCGCTGCAAAAGAAAATTTTTGACCCGTTCTTTACCACCAAAGCCTCGGGAACCGGGCTGGGACTGGCTATCAGCCAGCGGATCATTGCCGGTCACGGCGGTGATATTTTCCTTGAAAGTCAGGAACATCACGGAACGACGTTCACCATAACGTTGCCGATAACGCAGGGTAAGAAAAATGATTACACATAAACCGTACCGGCTTCTGATCGTTGATGATGAAAAAAATCTCAGCCGGATGCTACAGACCGCCTTTTCTATTGATGGTCATGAAACCCGGGTGGCGGAGGACGGTGAGGCAGCACTGATAAGCTTTGTGCAGGACAAACCGGATGTGGTGCTGATGGATATCCGCATGCCGAAACTGGACGGCATTGAGGCCCTCAAACGGATGCGGGAGCTGAACCCGGAAGTCCCGGTCATTCTGATGACTGCTTATGCCGCGGTGGAAACCGCCGTGGACGCGCTGCGTCTCGGGGCGTTTGATTATGTCATCAAGCCCTTCGACCTGACGGAGCTGAAACTGCTTATCTCCCGTGCATTACAGCTGCAGGAGATGAAACAGGAAATCAATCTGCTGCACCGTGAACTGAGCGACAGCTACCAGTGGGGACGGGTGCTGACCCGTAACCCGAAAATGATGGAAATCTGCCGTGATATCGCCAAAGTCTCACGCAGCCAGGCGACGGTGCTTATCACCGGAGAAAGCGGCACCGGGAAGGAAGTGGTGGCACGGGCGATCCATTACAACAGCGAAAGAGCCAACGGCCCCTTTATTAAAGTGAACTGCGGGGCGCTGCCCGGCTCGCTGCTGGAAAGTGAGCTGTTCGGTCATGAAAAGGGCGCATTTACCGGGGCGCAGGTACAGCGTCAGGGATTGTTTGAACGTGCCGGCGGCGGCACTCTGCTGCTCGATGAGGTTGGTGAAATGCCGGCGGATTTACAGGTGAAACTGCTGCGGGTGGTGCAGGAAAAAGAATTCGAGCGGGTCGGCGGCAGTAAAACCATCCGCGTGGATATCCGCATTATTGCCGCGACTAACCGCGACATGCATGAACGGGTGCGGGAAGGGCATTTCCGTCAGGATCTGTTTTACCGCCTCAATGTGATTCACCTGAATTTGCCGCCGCTGCGTGAGCGACCGGAGGATGTGGGTTTGCTGGCCTCCCATTTTCTGCAGAAATTCAGTCAGGAAAATAACCGCGATATTGTCGAACTGGCACCGGAAACTCTGGCATTGCTGATGAATTATCCGTGGCCGGGCAATGTGCGGGAGATTTCCAACGTGATTGAACGGGCAGTGATTATGAGCACCGGTTATGTGATTTTCCCGGAAGATCTGCCGGAGCCGCTATTGGCTCAGGTCCGCAGCCAGCCGGTGGCACTGATTCCGGTCACGCAGGAGCCGGGACTGAATCTGAAAGAGAATATTAAAGCTTACGAGAAAGAGCTGATTATTTCCGCCCTGGCGGAATTTCAGAATAACAAAACCCATACCGCCTCTGCGCTGGGGATCAGCCGCCGGGCATTAATGTATAAATTGCAGGAATACGATATTGAATAATCGGTATCAATAATAATTTTATATCGATAATTAAAAATTATTATGAAAAGCACAGTGAAAATAAATTCACCGTGCTTTTTTTGTTGTGAATAATTTTTCACACTGTGCATTTTATTTCACTGTTATAAATGAATAATTTATTTATTATATGTTAATAGATTTATTTTCATTTCAATCAAGTCAATAAATATCAGTAAGTTAAAATAGTATCAATATAATAAAAAACAGGTTTTATTATTGGCATAGCGCTTGCTATTACCCTTGTGTCTATATTTTTTTATAAAAGGGAAGTGCTATGAAGAATAAACAAATAACGGTGAAAAAAGCCGGTGAATTTTTTCGTGACGGCATGACAATTATGGTCGGCGGATTTATGGGTGTCGGTACGCCGCCGCGTTTAATGACTGAATTATTAGAATCCGGCGTCAAAGAGTTAACCATTATCGCCAACGACACGGCATTTGTGGATACCGGCCTTGGCCCGCTGATTGTCAATGGCCGGGTAAAAAAAGTGATTGCTTCCCATATCGGGACAAACCCGGAAACCGGGCGGCGGATGATCGCCGGTGAAATGGATGTACAACTGATCCCGCAGGGCACGCTGGCAGAGCAAATCCGCTGCGGCGGTGCCGGGCTGGGCGGATTCCTCACCCCCACCGGTGTCGGTACGGTCGTGGAAGAAGGCAAACAAAAAATTACCCTTGATGGTCGCGATTATCTCCTCGAACTCCCCCTGCGCGCTGACCTGGCGCTGATTCAGGCACAAAAAGCTGACCCGCTCGGCAACCTCACGTATGACCTCAGTGCCCGCAACTTTAACCCGCTGATGGCGCTGGCGGCGGATATCACCCTTGCCGAGCCGGACGAAATAGTCGCGGTGGGGGATATCGACCCGGATTGTGTTGCCACACCCGGGGCAATTATTGACTGGCTGATTTCAGAATAAGGAAAACATCATGAATGCAAAAGAATTAATCGCCCGCCGTGTGGCACTGGAACTGAATGACGGTGATGTGGTGAATCTCGGGATCGGGCTGCCGACGCAGGTGGCGAACTATCTGCCGGAAGGCGTGCATATCACCCTGCAGTCAGAAAACGGTTTTCTCGGCCTCGGGCCGGTAACCACGCCGGATAAGAATCTGGTGAACGCAGGCGGTCAGCCGTGCGGCATCCTGCCGGGGGCGTCGATGTTTGACAGCGCCTTCTCTTTCGCCCTGATCCGCGGCGGTCATGTGGATGCCAGCGTACTGGGCGGCTTACAGGTGGATGAACAGGCCAACCTCGCCAACTGGGTGGTACCGGGCAAAATGGTGCCGGGTATGGGCGGCGCAATGGATCTTGTGACCGGCGCACGCAAAGTGATCATTGCCATGGAACACTGTGCAAAAGACGGTTCCGCTAAAATCCTGCCGGAATGCACCATGCCGCTGACCGCCGTGAAAGCGGTGGATGTGCTGGTAACGGAACTGGCGTTATTCCGCTTTGAAAACGATCAGATGGTGTTGTGTGAATACGCGCCGGGGACGGATATCGATACTATCCGCGAAAAAACCGCTGCGCATTTTATTGTGTCACCGGCTGTCTGTGAAATGCCGCTGGTGACGGCGGGGGAAACCGTATGATAGGACGCATCTCACGAGTCATGACCCGTGTGGTGAGCCGCTATCTGCCGGATCCGCTGATCTTCGCAATGCTGCTGACCATGCTGACGTTTGTTATCGCGCTGGCACTCACACCAAGCACACCGATGGATCTGGTGAATTTATGGGGGAACGGATTCTGGAATCTGCTGGCGTTCGGGATGCAGATGGCGCTGATCATCGTGACCGGTCACGCGCTGGCCAGCTCCCCGCCGGTTAAACGCATTCTGCGGCTGACCGCCTCGCTGGCAAAAACCCCGGTTCAGGGGGTGATGCTGGTGACGTTTTTCGGCTCGGTGGCCTGTGTGATTAACTGGGGTTTCGGGCTGGTGGTCGGGGCGATGTTTGCCCGCGAAGTGGCCCGCCGTGTGCCGGGCTCTGACTACCCGCTGCTGATCGCCTGTGCCTATATCGGGTTTATGACCTGGGGCGGCGGCTTCTCCGGCTCCATGCCGTTACTGGCCGCCACACCGGGTAACCCTGTCGAGCATATCGCCGGGCTTATCCCTGTCAGCCAGACCATGTTCACCGGGTATAACCTGTTTATCACCCTGACACTGATTCTGGTGATGCCGTTTGTCACCCGCATGATGATGCCGCGCAAAGACGACATCATGATGATTGACCCGGCGCTGCTCGAAGAAGAGCCGGATTTCCAGAAAAAATTACCGGAAGACGCACCGGTTTCTCTCCGGATGGAAGAGAGCCGCCTTATCGCGTGGATTATCGGGATTCTGGGCTTCACGTTCCTCGGCATGTACTTCATCAAAAACGGTTTCAATATCACCATTAACACCGTGAATATGATTTTTCTGCTGACCGGCCTGCTGCTGCATAAAACCCCGATGGCGTACATGCGTGCCGTCAGTGCCGCCGCCCGCAGTACCGCCGGGATCCTCGTGCAGTTCCCGTTCTATGCCGGTATCCAGCTCATGATGGAAGGCTCCGGACTGGGCGGGCTTATCACTGAATTCTTTATCAATGTCGCCAACAAAGAAACCTTCCCGCTGATGACGTTCTTCAGCTCTGCGCTGATCAACTTTGCCGTGCCGTCAGGCGGCGGTCACTGGGTGATTCAGGGGCCGTTTGTTATTCCGGCGGCCCAGGCGCTGGGGGCTGATCTCGGTAAATCCGTAATGGCGATTGCCTACGGAGAGCAGTGGATGAACATGGCACAGCCGTTCTGGGCACTTCCGGCACTGGCGATCGCCGGGCTGGGGGTCAGGGACATTATGGGGTACTGCATCACCGCCCTGCTGCTCTCGGCACCGATTTTCATTCTTGGCCTCGTTTTCTTCTGACAGATACTAAACAGTAAGGATTTCGCAATGGAAAATATCGTTATTGTCAGTGCCGTGCGTACCGCAATCGGCAACTTTAACGGCGCACTGGCGGGTGTCAGTGCCGTGGAACTCGGCTCGGCAGTGGTCAGCGCATTACTGAAAAAAACGCAGCTGGAACCGGGGCTGGTGGATGAAGTGATTATGGGGAACGTATTACAGGCGGGGCTCGGACAGAACCCGGCGCGCCAGATCCTGCTGCGCAGCGGCATACCTGAAAGCGCCTGTGCCTTCACTGTCAATAAAGTATGCGGCTCCGGCCTGAAGAGTGTCGCACTGGGCGCACAGGCGATCAGCAGCGGTAACGCGGACATTATTATTGCGGGCGGTACGGAAAATATGAGTCAGGCGCCGTATCTGCTCGACAGCCGGGCCCGCCGGGGTTACCGGCTGGGTGACGGTGTGGTGCATGATGTGATCCTGCGTGACGGCCTGCTGTGTGCTGAAAATAATTATCATATGGGGATCACTGCGGAGAACATCGCCAACGCTTATCATCTGACCCGCGAAGAGCAGGATGCACTGGCACTGTCCTCACAGCAGAAAGCCGTCAGCGCGATTGAGCGTGGTGCCTTTAAGGCGGAAATCGTGCCGGTGACGGTGAAAAGCCGTAAAGGGGATATCGTGGTGGATACCGATGAGTTCCCGAAAGCCGGATCAACGGCAGAAGGGCTGGCGAAACTGCGTCCGGCTTTTGATAAAGCGGGAACCGTCACTGCCGGTAATGCCTCCGGTATCAATGACGGTGCGGCAGCACTGATGCTGATGACGGAAACCCGTGCCAAATCACTGGGACTGACACCGCTTGCCCGTATCCGCGGTTATGCTTCCGGCGGGGTTTCGCCGTCAATGATGGGTCTGGGGCCGGTTCCGGCCACGCGGAAAGTGCTGGAAAAAACGGGGCTGTCACTGAAGGATATCGATCTTATCGAAGCCAACGAAGCATTTGCCTCCCAGTTCCTCGCGGTCGGCCGTGACCTGGGGTTTGACCCTGAAAAAGTGAACATCAACGGCGGGGCGATTGCCCTGGGTCACCCGATTGGTGCAAGTGGTGCCCGTATCCTGGTGACACTGCTGCATGCATTACAGGCTCAGAATAAAACCACCGGACTGGCGACACTGTGTATCGGTGGCGGGCAGGGGATTGCGATGGTGATTGAACGTCTGTAATCCGGTGGCATAAAAGCTGTCTGTTCAGCCGGTGGCAGGATAACGGTCACCGGCTTTTTTTGCGCCGTTTTCGGTCTTTTTGACAAAATCTGAAGTAAGTTAATTTCCCGGGTAAAATATTTACATTAATTTAATTTATTAAATGTGGTTTGATAGTCATATTAGGATGAGTTTTCATTCTGTTATGCTGAAATCCGAGGTGTGGGATCAAACACACCTTTTCACATCCTGTAAAAGCTCGGAATTTTTATTCGAATGAAGTGAAAACATGTTTTTTTTCTAATTATTTGGTATATAACACTTATTTTACTAATTCATTGTTCTTTCGATCGATTTATATTTTGTGATATTATCTCGTTACACTATGATTTTAAAGGTGAAACATATAGAAACATCCGGTCTCATTTTCCCTTTCATGTACTCACAAACAGTATAACCTTTGGTTTTTCAAAAATGCCCCTATCTGCGATAAACTACTTATAGTTTTAAGTGTTTTCTCCGGGATCAGTGAGCTAAACAAGGAATTTTAGTGATGGTCTTTATAGGGTTATTGATTAATGATGAAGAAATATGCAGTATCCGAAGCTATCGGACAGGTTATCAGACAATACCGGACCAATGCAGGTCTGACCACAAAGCAGCTGGCACACAGAATAGGGATCAGCCAGCAGCAGCTTTCGCGTTATGAGCGGGGGGTAAATCGTATCGATGTGGACACGTTGTTACGTATCAGTCTGGCGTTCAGACTCACTCCGGGGCGTTTTTTTGAGGAAATGAATGCAACCGGCACCGGGCTGGATGACATTATGTATGAAAATGAAGACGGGAATATTCAGGAAATCCGGATGAGCCTTATTGCGGACAGCATTATTTCGCCGCGTGATTTTTAATTACGATTATTTCCGCTTTTAAATAAAAAAGACAGACCGGTACAGTTTATTTACGGATTACTGTACGGGTTTGCCGTGTCCGGTACATGGCTGAACAGGCTGTGCTGCTCAGTCCCGGATATATTATCCGGGATGAGTCTGCCGGAGACGGTAACGGTTTAAAAAAGGTATTTAACACCCGGCATAGCCTGCGTATCACGGTATCCGGCATCGCCGATCTGCTGAGCGATGTTACCCCGGAGATTCAGGTTGGTATTAATCTGCCCCTCAACCCCTGCTTTTATTTCCCCGATATTCCGGGTACCGGCTACATCAAATTGTAGTGGTCAACTAAAACTCCCCCATTTTACATAATGGGTCTTGCACGCACCTCGTTTGTAACTGCAATTTTTACTTACGATAACGCAATTGCATCAATATGAATAATGTGATGAACTTAAGCTATATTTAACATATGCATTATGAGGATCGGTAATGTCACGTGCTATCTACCTGTCAGTAACCGGCGAGAACCAGGGATTGATCTCACAGGGAGCATCTTCCGGAGAGTCACTGGGTTGTTATTATCAACCCGGGCATGAGGATGAAATTTACATCACAAGCCTGGAGCAGCGGACATCCAGACGTGACGAGAGCGTCAATAGGAACGTTATATTTACCAAATTAATTGATTCAGCATCACCGTTATTATTTGAAGCTATTCAGAACAATGAAGAATTAAAAATGCACTTTAATTTCATGGAGAATGGCTCTATTAAAAAGTCAACATCAAGGAAAGGATTTATTAAATCTATTGATGAAGATATTTCAGACAAGAATGGTATGGAAACTGTTTTTGTTGATCTTTACGAATATAAAGTTGATTATTTTAATGTGGAGTAGGTGATTTGGCTAATAACATATACCTTAAAGTACATGGTAAAAATCAGGGAAGTATTTCATCTGGTTGTTCAACATACGATTCCATTGGAAATAAATATCAGACTAATCATCGTGATGAAATATTGGTTATTTCTTTATCGTTTGATATTTCAAGATCTCAAAATTTGAGCCATCACCCTATATCTATAACAAAATATATTGATAAATCAACACCATTATTAATGGTGGCAATAACAAACAATGAAATGATCGACTGCAGCATATCCTACTTCAGAACTTCTAGTGAAGGTTCACAAGAAAAATACATGGAGATTAAATTAACAAACGCATCGATCATTAATTACTCTCAGGTTAATGCTCACTCTATAACGGAAAATGAAGTTTTACCTAGTGAGATAATATTACTTTCATATGAAAGTATAACTTGCAATCATTTGATTGCAGGGACGTCAGGGTATAGTATTGCTAGCAACGTATAAAAAGTATAAGTGATGATGCTATCAATTATACTTTTATCATATCAATATATAACATTACAATTTCATCGAAAAGGGGTTTGTTTGTTCGATATAAATATATAGCGTCAACATAAACACCAATATATGGCTCCATCATAAAATATAGAAGATCCAGACCGCCATTTTTTCTTAGCTCCCAATATAAATCAAGGGACTTGTCACTCAATTCCCTTGATTTATAAGCTGATTTTGCTTTTATGGCTGGTAATGTCATTGCCGTCATTACACCTTTTTTTAAGGCGAATTTAGCCCAAAAACTCTCTACCCTTATTAGTGCGTTTATCCCAAACTTCTCTGCTATTATTAAGGATAGCGCCATCTCTGTCGCTTTTTTGCTTAATAGCTTGGCTGCTAATTTTTTCCTTGCTTCTTCACCTATTAATTTGAAATAAAATGCGTAGGTTATATGTATTATTTTTTTCAGGTTATTAATATTTACCCGGCCATCAACTATCATAACAATGAGTCGATCAAGCGCTTCTCGCTTCCAGGCGACATCACCTTGATCTAAAAAATCATAGGAAGCATAGCCTACCCCTGTAACTAAAGAACTAACTGCTTCAAGTGAACCATCTAAAATGGACCCCACATAACCAGAGTCATTGAATGTATTGCTCATTTTTGTTGCCTTAATAAAGGCTTCATGGCTGACGCCAAGCTTATTTGAAGCATCAATAGTATAGACACTTCGCCCTACCATTCCTCCGACCTGATACATCCCCATATTTACATATCCTTATACTAATATTAATATGATGAGCTAGTATTATAACTACATGGTGAATGAAATGAAAGATAATTCTAAGCGTAATATTTTTTTTGTATTTTTAATTTTAGTTGTTTTAATTATAATTATGTCAGTATTCTTTTTTAAGAATAAATTACCGGTGCTATGCACTATTGAAAATGAGAATATAATTTGTGGTGATGTGGTTGATGTTAATTTAAATAGCGCTAAGTTATATGATATAAAAAATAAAAAAATATACATTTACGATGAGGACTTATTTAATAGTGATGTAAAGTATTATAGTTACGTGACATCAAAAACAGAAATAAAAACATTGAATGAAATTATAAATGATGCAAACAGAGTTAACTCTGGCAATAATAAAGTTAAAATAATGAAAATAGACCAAGAGTCAAAATATATCATAGCAAATGATTGGGATGATAATTATACAAGAGATACCATTAATATAGATGGAGAGATAGTTTTTATATCTGATTCAGATATTATTAATTTTAATTATTTTTATGGTGAGGTTTTCCGTAAGTATAAAAATTGAAAAAAGGGGGTGCAGACCCCTTATAAAAATATCGTTTTAGTTTATTAAATCAATGTTTCTGGATTATTTTCCCGGATTTTACAGACCCTGTAAATAATTTTGTGTAAGTTAACCATATGTTATTTATAGTTTCACAGGCCCGGGATTATACATAACGAAAAGTATAAAAGACGAGAAGGGAGTTGCCTGGAAATAGAGCGACTTTACCGCGATGCTTACGCCTATGGCGTACTAATATTTATGAAATCCACTTTCATTTATCCGGGCCTCGTTATAATTTCCCATCACGAAATCATCAGCTATCACATTAGCGCCATCAGTAATTTCCAGGCTGGCCTGCGATATGATCAAAATCAAGAGGTCTGTCGATGATATCCAGTCTGAGCGTTCCGGTATTTTTCCACAATGAGTCACTGCCCGAAAGCGTGACATACCCTGTTTCTCCGGCTTTTTCTGTAATGGTTGCTCCCTGCGTTTCAAGCGTACCGTTCTTAACATTGATACCGCCGTTCTGAACCAAAAGATTACCGAAATCCACTATTGCGGATTTATCATCCAGTTCTTTGATTACACCTTTGTTTATCGTTATGGCCTGCGCAGATGACGTGATGATAAGTAAAAAAAATAAGGAGCGGTATGGTGACTCTTTTTCTTTTTCATATAAAAACCCCTGAAATGTAAATTTCCCGGACTGAAGAACGTCAGGGAAGAATGTTGTCATTTTTTATACGAAAAAACTATAGTGAAAATAAATTTTATTAGCCAAGTTTTTAATAGTGAAATAATTATTTATCAGCGAGCTTATTTCATTTAAGTAAGCTTTTTATGACTATCTCATTTTCTTATTCCGGCTTCAGTTTCACTGATTTCAGCGGATATCCGGTATACGGAGTCAATACATAAGAATAACTGAATCGCGGAATATTTACGGAGAATGCGATATTGCAGGGGAGAGGCGAAAAAAAGCGGGAGAGGGTATCTCCCGCAATATGCTGACCAATTAAGGAACGTAATAATATTGTGGTCAGAAGGACAGAGGTTTTTTTATTCAGACTGCGGTGCTGAGTTTTTTAACTTTCCGGAACCGGTGCTGTGACCGGTTCCGGGGTGTTACTTTATTTCAGTCAGTGCGGGGCACCGACGGATGGCCTGTTTTCTCTTACCCGTCACTCAAGGTATTTGAAGAACGGTGCGATGAGCAGCAGGATACCGAAGCCCATAACACACCAGGCTTTCCAGTCTTTGAATTTTTTCAGTTTCGCGACACGGAATACCAGGTAAACAGGAATTAAGCAGGAAACGATAGCGTATAACGGGCTGCCAATCTGGAAGAAGACAACCACGGAGAACCCTGTTGACACCCATGCAGTCAGTAATGCAACGATGAAGACAGAGATACAGATGTTTAATACCGTATGGTTGATTTTCTCTTTATCTATGAAGCGGGAAAGGATGTTAACCGCAAGCCCTTTCACGGATTCCTGGAAGCCCAGATAGATACCGAAGAATGCTGTCAGAACCGCAAAGATGTTCAGAACGGTGGTCATCACACTCACGACCGCGCCGGGGATAACCTGAGCAGCAATAGCCAGTGCAGAGATGTTCTGTTCAAACGCGGATACGGCCTGCTCATGACTGATAGAGAACGTAAAGGAGAATGAGAAGAACAGGATGATAGTTACCAGGGTGATATAGGCCACGCGGTGGGCGCGGATAGCACGGTAGGTGGCAACACGTTTGTCTGATTCCAGTTTGCGGTATGCGATGTTCATCGGGTTCAGGATCTGAACGAAGACCGCAGAGAAGAACGCAAACGGTACAGTCAGCAGCACGTCACGGGTAAAGTCACCAATCGGCGGGAACGCAGTGATGTTATTGAAATCCCAGTGAGGGATCATCACCAGACCCAGCGATACAATGATACCGACTTTCACGATAACCATCGGACCGGAGATTTTAAACAGCAGTTTCTCGCCCTTGGAGGCAATGAAAATCAGCGCGGCAAAGACAGCCACACGATAGATCAGTGAGCTTGAAAGCACGCCCTCTGTCACACCGAACGTATGGAGATAAGAGGCACTGTCGAAAATAACAGAGAGAGAGTAAATAAAGATACCGTGGATAAGCATCAGGAAGTAAATAACCCCCAGAGCCACACCCCAGTTACTGCCCAGATACTGTGTGATTATGTTTGTGTAGTCTTCACATTCTTCACTTTCAGACAGCGTATTCATGTACAGCTTCTGCAACATATAGGTTGCCGGATACGCAATCATGAAAGCTAAAATAAATACCCAAATACCTTTCAGACCGATCTGAATCGGCATTACAACGGTACCGGCACCGATCGCCATACCAATACAAAGCACTACCCAGCCGGCGTCATACATTGTAAATGGTATTTTGCCCAGCGCTTTCGCGGAATTCTCGGTTGAGGTCATGTCCGCCATACTAAGCCCCCTTGGTTTTCATAATAATTTATTGTGATTATGGTTTCTAAAAAATTTCAGCACTGCATTGTTCTTTTTATTACCGCTAAAAATAACCTGTTAAATACTTAAAAAGCACGCCGGAGAGAATTCAGAGTGGCTCTCAATGAATTTTTCCGCGTGCTTCGTGTACTCACCCCGTCTGTGTGTTAACGGCAAATGAGGTGAGTACATACTGCAAGACTTAATTTTCCGCGCTGATCTTATGCAACTGCTTTCGCAATAGCCTGTTCCAGGTCAGCAATGATGTCTTCAGGTGTTTCCAGACCGACAGAGATACGAATCAGACCATCGGTGATACCTGCTTTCAGACGCTCTTCAGCCGGAACCGGAGAGTGAGTCATTGATGCAGGGTGCTGAATCAGGGTTTCAGTATCGCCCAGGCTCACTGCCAGCATGCATAACTCAACAGCATCCATCACTTTACGGCCTGCTTCGATACCGCCTTTGATTTCAAAGCTGATCATACCGCCGAAGTTACTCATCTGTTTTTTCGCTAACTCGTGCTGCGGGTGAGACGGCAGACCCGGGTAGAATACCGCTTCTACATTCGGGTTAGATTCCAGATACTTAGCAACTTTCATTGCGTTAGCGCAGTGACGTTCCATACGGACGTGCAGTGTTTTCAGACCGCGCAGGGTTAACCATGCGTTGAACGGGCTCATGACACCACCGGTGATGTCTTTAACACCGACCAGACGCGCCTGGGTCAGGAAGTCAGCAGGACCGACAATCACACCACCGATAACGTCGCCGTGACCGTTGATGTATTTGGTCACACTGTGAACCACGATGTCTGCACCTAATTCCAGAGGACGCTGGCAGTACGGAGACATGAAGGTGTTATCCACAACCAGCATTGCGCCGCCTTCGTGAGCAACATTTGCCGCTGCTTCGAGGTCGATCATTGCCAGAGTCGGGTTAGCCGGGGTTTCGACGTAAACCATTTTGGTGTTTGGTTTCATAGCCGCTTTGATGTTCGCAGGGTCATTTGCGCGAACGAAAGTGACTTCGATACCGAATTTAGGCAGGGTGTGAGACAGCAGAGCATAAGTACAGCCGTACAGCGTGTCAGAAGCAACGATATGGTCGCCCTGGCCGCACATCGTCAGGATAGTGGTAGAGATAGCGGCGATACCGGAAGACGTTGCCAGAGCGGCTTCGCCGTTTTCCAGTACACGCATTTTTTCTTCTAATGCTGCGTTAGTCGGGTTACCTAAACGTGAGTAGATATAACCTTCTTCTTCTAATGCGAAACGTGCTGCCCCTTGTGCTGCGCTGTCGAAGACGAATGTAGAGGTCTGATAGATTGGGGTTGATAACGCACCAGTCAGTGGATCAGCCTGCTGGCCGGCGTGAACAATCTTAGTGTCATAACCTTTATTCGTATAATCGTGCATAAATCCTCCAAAGAATAATTTTTTATTATGCCAACATGTGTTGTTGTTGCAGTAATAAAAGCAATAGCCGTGCCAACTCAGGAGTTATTTTTATAACACATTGAATTAAATGATATAAATAATTTTAAGACATAGCTTAGATGAAGTAAGAGCAAAAGAAGTGGAAAGTAGAGTGTAAGTAAAAATGACAAGGTGTAAAGAAAATTGACAGTGGGTTGCCACTTTCTGATAGTGAGGTTAATCACATTGGAGGATAAAACCGGACTTGCGTCACATTATAGCCCCAAAAGGGAAGAGTGATCCAGATCTCTTTTTAAATTTTTCCCTGAATCGATACGTCCGGCGGTTGATAATGATCAACGTCAGGAATAATCAATTCCATTAATGACCGCATTTTTAATGATTTACCACTCCAATAAAAGCAGGTGTAAACCGGATAACCTGCGGACTTTTTTTCATAGAATTGAGATATCTGGCGGGTACAAGGCAGTTGAACTTGTTTATAGTACAGAATGTAACAGAACCCAAAAATAACAATTATACTCTGTATGATAAGCCCGCTTATTATATGGTTTTTTTATTGCGCACTATTTTGTTGTGTTTCGCCCTTTGTTCACCTCTTCATGGGTACCTTAAATAGGTTAACTCTGGCAAGGTAGGTGAAGAATGAGCACTACATACACTAACCGGGAGTGACTAAACACATGTCTGCATATAGATGGTTAATTAATACCATTGACCGCGTTGCCATGGTGGAAGAAGTCATCAATGAGTTTTCGGCCTCCGAAATCAGCATTAATTCCATGGAAGTTTTTCCGTGCAAAATTTATGTCAAATTCAATACGGAGTGCGAGCGGGATGTTAAGCTGCTGCTGAGCAAACTCCTGCTTAATCCTGATGTTATCAGTGTCACCCGTTCCAAATTACAGCCCTACGAGCGTAAAGAAAAAGAATTACAGGCAATTCTGGAATCCACCACGGATGGCATTATCGGTATCAATAATCAGGGTAATATCAACTACTTCAATAAAGTGGCGGAGGATTTTTTCTCGATCTCACGGGAAAATATTGTCGGCGTCAATATCAGCAAAATTCTCAGCGGCAAAAACCAGACCGTGCTCACCAAACTGCTCGGCGGCAACAGTTTTGATCACTATCAGATGGTTACCGGTACCCCGAAAGGGGAGTTGTACTATATCTGCTCCGGTCGTCCGATTCTGAGTGAAGAGTCCCAGGTAATGGGCGCGGTGATCACCTTTAAAAGTCTGCGTTCAGTGCAGCAAATGGCATCGTCGGTGAATAAAAGCCTGCCGTTCAGCTTTGATGACATTATCTGTGAAAGCGAAGTCATGATGAACCTGATTGATTTTGCTAAAAAAATCGCAATAAGCCCGTATACCGTGCTGATCCGCGGTGAGACCGGCACCGGGAAAGAGCTGTTTGCCCGCGCCATTCATAACGCCAGCGACCGCAGTGCGCATCCGTTTGCACCGATTAACTGTGCGGCATTGCCGGAAAACCTGATTGAGAGTGAGCTGTTCGGTTATGAGGGTGGTGCGTTCAGCGGTGCCAGCAAGGGCGGAAAGATGGGGCTGTTTGAATCCGCCAACCACGGTACGGTGTTTCTGGATGAATTCGGTGAGCTTTCTCTTATCCTGCAAAGTAAATTATTGCGGGTATTACAGGAGGGGGTGATCCGCCGGGTCGGCGGGCATAAAGAGATCCCGGTGGATGTGCGGATCATTGTGGCGACCAACCGGAATCTGGAAGAGATGATCGAGAACAAATCGTTCCGTGAAGATCTCTATTACCGGATCAATGTGATCCCGATTAATATCCCGCCGCTGAAAGAGCGGAAAACCGATATCCCGCTGTTACTGCAGCGTTTTATCAGTAAATACACAACGGAACTGAATAAACAGCTCAGTTTGTCCCAGGATGCATATCACCAGTTAATGGCCTATTCATGGCCGGGCAACGTGCGGGAACTGCAAAACGTGATTCTGCGGGCTATTCATCTGGCTTCCGGGCGGGAAATTACCGTCGGCGACCTGTGGCTGCCCCATGAGGAAGTGATGGCCTCTCCGGTACAGCGGCCTCAGGCGATACAGAAAACAGATGTGCTGCCTGTGGTGCAACCGCTTACGGAAGAGATCAATCTGAAAGAGTCCCTTGCGCGGCAGGAAAAAAGCCTGCTGGAAGATTATCTGCGCCGCTATGGTTCGGCCCGTAAAGTGTCCCGCGAAATCGGGATGTCCCACACCACCGTACTGAATAAAGCCCGTTATTATAATCTGGAGCATCTGCTGACCTACAGCACGGTGCGCCGGTCAGCAGACAAAACCGATTAATACGGATTGTCATCCCCGCCGGCAGCGGTCCGGCGGGCGGTTTCGTAAGCATCGATAGCACGGATCCTCGCCATCCGGTGATCTACCACCGGTTTCGGATAATCAATCTCCCGCCGGTTTTTCTCCGCCCATTCATGGGGGGTGTGAATGTATTTCGCCGGCACGTCTGCCAGTTCCGGCAGCCAGCGGCGGATAAAACTGCCGTCCGCGTCAAACCGTTTACCCTGGGTGACCGGGTTGAAAATCCGGAAATACGGTACTGAATCATGACCGGTGGAGGCCGCCCACTGCCAGCCGCCGTTGTTGGCGGCAAATTCACCGTCAATCAGTTGTGACATAAAGTAGTGCTCACCGCGCCGCCAGTCAGTCAGTAAATCCTTGACCAGAAAACTTGCCGTGATCATCCGCAGGCGGTTATGCATCCAGCCGGTTTCATTCAGCTGACGCATGGCGGCATCGACCAGCGGAAACCCGGTTTTTCCCTGCTGCCAGGCAAGCAGCCCGCTGTTATCCGGTGACCAGACAATGGCCTCTGTCCAGCGTTGCATCGGGCGGTGACGGCTGATATCCGGGTGCTGTGCCAGCTGATGCAGATAGAATTCCCGCCAGATCAGCTCACTTAGCCAGGTATAAGCGCCGCTTTCCGGCTCATCGGCGACCATCGGGAAATGCAGGCGCAGGCGGCTCAGACACTGGCGCGGGGACAATATCCCGGTGGCGAGATACGCGGAGATGCGGCTGGTGCCGTCAATCGCCGGGAAATCCCGCTCTGTTTTGTAATCCGCCGCGTGCTTCTGACAAAAATCCGCCAGCCGCTGCAGCGCGGCGTCTTCCCCGGAAGGGAAAAGGGCATGCTCCTGCTGCGGCAGGTTAAGCGGTACCGGGGAAACCGGCGGGCCTTTGGCCTCCGGCACCGGCAGCACGCGGATGGTGGTTTGCATCAGTGCGGTGAGAAACGCGCGCCGGAACGGGGTGAACACTTTGTAGAGGCCGCCCTGTTGTGTGCTCACACTGCCCGGCGGCAGCAGAACACTGTCATCAAAGGCATAAAAACGGCAGGTATCCGGCAGACGGACAGTAAAGCGGGCATCACGGCGCTGTTCATTCAGCCCGTACTGTTTATTAACATACACGGCGGGAATGTGATGCTCACGACACCACGCAGCCAGCCAGTCAGCGGCATCTTCAAACGTATCACACGGCTGTACGTGCAGGGTGATCCCGAGTGCGGCTGCGGATGTGTTCAGCGCGTGCAGCTGACAGAAAATCAGCGCCTGCTGTGACGGCGACATAGCGTGCTGCTCCCACTGTCCCGGCGTGAGGGTAAAAATCAGTTTTACCTGCCGGTGTGCCTGACAGGCGGCGTAAAGCGCCGTGTTATCTGTCAGCCGCAGATCGTGCCGCAGCCAGACAACGGCTGGTGCTGAATCTGTCATAACGTTACCTCCCGCATAAATAATAAAAAGGCCCGCGTCCGGAGAGGCGGGCCTGAGCAGGACATCAGTCCAGTTTAGGGTGCTGATCAATCAGTGACTGGCGGCGTTTCTGCAACGCGGTAATCTCCTCATCAATCGCCTCAATCTTGTGTTCGATATTATCGTAATGCTCAAGCAAAATCTCTTTGGCTTCCGCGCGGTCAGATGCCGCCGGTGTGGCTCCGCGTAACGGCTTATTGGCAGTTTCTTTCATCACAATCGCGGTAACGGCCCCGATAACGGCAATGACCATCAGATAATAGGCCGGCATATACAGGTTATTGGTTACCTCGACCAGCCAGGCGGCGGCTGTCGGGGTGGCACCGGCAATCAGCACGGAGATATTGAACGAGATAGCCAGCGCACTGTAGCGGATTTTTGTCGGGAAAATGGCCGGCAAAATAGAGGCCATCACACCGGTAAAGCAGTTCAGCAGCACCGCCAGGATCAGTAAGCCTAAGAAAATCAGGCCGATGACACCACTGTTAATCAGCATAAATGCCGGAATCGCCAGCACAAATAACCCGATACTACCGGCGAGAACAAACGGTTTACGGCCGATGCGGTCACTCATCATCCCAATCAGCGGCTGTACAAACAGCATACCAATCATAATCGCGATAATAATCAGCACACCGTGATCCGCACTGTAGTTCAGGTTATGCGACAGATAACTCGGCATGTAGGTCAGCAGCATGTAATAGGTGACGTTGGTGGCAATCACCAGCCCGACACAAATCATCAGACCCTTACCGTATTGTGAGGCAATGCTGCGCAGTGAAACGCGGGGCTTATCTTCGCCGGTTTCAGGGTTGGCATTTTTCATATCCTCAACATGCTGCTGGAAAGCCGGGGTTTCCTCCAGGGCATGACGCAGATACAGACCGATCACGCCCAGCGGCAGCGCCAGGAAGAACGGGATACGCCAGCCCCATTCGCGGAAGGTTTCTTCGCCGAGAATACTGGAGATCAGAACCACCACACCGGCACCACAGACGAAACCGGCGATGGAGCCGAAGTCCAGCCAGCTGCCCATAAATCCGCGTTTACGATCCGGTGAATATTCCGCTACAAAGATAGCTGCACCGGAATACTCACCGCCCACGGAGAAACCCTGAGCCAGTTTTGCCAGCAGTAACAGAACCGGTGCCCAGATCCCGATACTTGCATAAGATGGGATCAGACCGATACAGAAGGTACTGACGGCCATAATAATGATGGTGACGGAAAGGACTTTCTGACGGCCGAACTTATCGCCCATAATGCCGAAAAAGACCCCACCCAGCGGACGTACCAGAAACGGTACGGAGAACGTGGCTAACGCCGCGATCATCTGTATGCCCGGAGAGGCGGAAGGGAAGAAGACCTGACCCAGTACATACGCCAGGAAGCCGTAGACCCCGAAGTCAAACCACTCCATGGCATTACCCAGTGAGGCAGCGGTAATGGCTTTCTTTAATTTTCCATCATCAATAATAGTAATATCATTGATATTTAAAGGTTTTTGTTTTGTTTTCTTGCGTCTCATCGTTGTATCCTTTTGTTTTATGACGGGGATTCACGTGACTGAGATTCACTCAAACCCACAACGACTCTTTATATGATAGTGAATTCATCGGTAGCAGGAGATGTTTAATATTAAATTGATAAGTATAAATACGTACTTTTTCCTGTATTCATGTTTCCCGTTAAATAGATTGATTATCGGATATAACGCCGCTAACGGCAGACGGTACAGGAAACCGCAGACAGGACAGGAAGAATAGGAAAGTAGTGTGTTGTAATAACCAAAAAAAGCCCCTTTCTTTTTAAATGAGGTCACCTAATTTAGCATAAATCATATTTTTTGTAAAACCAGTGGTCTTTTGTACTGATTAATACCCTGTATTTGGCATTTAACTCCCGTGAATACAATATGTTCAGTGCTGTTTTTTTTCTTAAAAATCAGTGAAAATACAGTCTGTTCTGAAAGCAGTATCGTTTTACTTGTTATTTTTACAGCGGTTTTATTTCGTAAAATGGGGAATAAGCAACGTCAAAATCGGATGTATTTTAAATTATAAGTGAAATTATCATGATAATGATTGAACGGTGAGCGAAATATAGGGCTGTTCCGCAAAACTGACAATGTTATCAGTATGTTTCACCTGGTTTCTCAATTTTCTGTATGCATTTTCCCGATAATTACGTCTATTGTAATTAATAGATAATCACTGACCTTAATGATTTCTTTACGTAATAATAAGATAAACTTTGGTGTTATATGCTGAATATACAAATTGTGCAGTGATATCTGTTAATAGCAATTTAAGAAATACATAAATGTTTCAAGATATATCGTTTTTTTTCCATTTAATTGGGGTTTCTTACTCCATTAAAGCCAAATAATTGCTATTTTATACCACGAATGTGTCATTTTATTTTTAGTGGTTTATACCTAGTGCCGGGGCGGGAGAAAAGGTAAATATACTATAATACAGAGGGTTATCACTCTTTCGCACACCGAATAATTCTTTTTTTTTACAATCCGTTAAGTGCAGGAACGGCAGGTTTCAATTTGGTAAATGAATATGTAATATGTGTTTCAACATGTGTACGGGGCTGGTTTGCATCAGTACATTCATGCGGAAGTTAAAACAACAACAAAGAGTAAAACTTTGTGAATATCAATTGGTCCACTTTCTTTAATAAACGCATATTTTGTTAGTTATCAGAGGGGAATCTGATGATTATCACAGCCATATGTGAGGGATAGCGACATGACCAAAGCAAAAAACTCGATAGCGCGTGCTGTCGGGCAAAAAATTCAGGTGTTACGGAAAGATCACGGTATTACTGCCGCAAGACTGGCTGAAATGATCGAAATCAGCCAGCAGCAGATGTCACGTTATGAACGTGGTGTAAACCGTGTTGATGTGGACTGTTTAGTCCGTATTGCGGATCTCTTTGAAGTACCGGTTGGCTGGTTCTTCACCGGGATTGAAGGCCGGAGTAAACGCGACAGCGGAAATGAACGGGAATCCTGGAAAGCAGAAACCGTTATTTTGCCGGTCGAATCTGAGCTGATGTAATTTCGTGATCTTGAGTGATACTGAGTTTCATCTCAAAAATCCGTTATTAGTCCGCTAATAACGGATACCGTTTTTTACGGGACGTGTTTATTTCTTCATCACCCGCCTTGTGCTATCATTCTGACACACAGCATGTTGTATTACTCTTATAACCCTGTTTATTAATCATTTTAATATTTTGAATCCGTTTTATAACTGGATAAATAAGCAATGAACATTAATCAGCTCAAAAGTTTTGTTGAGGTGGTCAGGAGTGACTTTAATATCACGAATGCCGCCGAGAAGCTGTACACCTCGCAGCCGACAGTGAGCAAACAGCTTAAAATTCTTGAAGATGAACTGAACGTTTCTTTATTCAACCGGAAAAATAATAATTTATTATCACTCAGTCCGATTGGTGAAGAAGTTCATCGCGTTGCCTGCGATATTCTCGCGCAGTTTGATAAAATTAAAAGTCTGGTTTCACATGAAGATACCACGACAAAACAGAATCTCCGTATTGCCACCACCCACACGCAAATCCGTTATAAATTACCGAAAGTGATTGAACGTTTTAATGCGCGTTACCCGAATATTTCGCTGCATTTTCACCAGGGTGCCCCGGCACAGCTGGCGGAAATGGTGAAAAACGGGGATGTGGATTTTGCGATCGCGACCGAATCCCTGCATCTGTATGACGATTTACTGACCCTGCCGTGCTATCAGTGGTCGCGCAGTGCGATTGTGCCGCACGATCACCCGCTGGCACAGAATGAGCAGCTGACGATTCAGGAGCTGGCTCATTATCCGCTGATCACCTATGTATTCGGATTTACCGGCCGTTCCAAGCTGGATCAGGTTTTTTACCAGAACCACCTGACGCCGAATGTGGTATTAACCGCAGTTGATACGGAAATTATTAAATTCTATGTGAAGCGCGGTGCCGGTGTCGGTGTTATTTCCTCCGTGGCGTTTGATCCGGCGGAAGACAGTGATTCACTGCGCTGTATTAATATCGGGAATCTGGTGAAGCCGAGCTATACCCATATTTGTATCAGCCGTCATACACATCTGAAGGATTATATGTATGACTTTATTTCCTGTTATGCGCCGCATCTTGACCTGAATTATATTCACCAGCCGGAACAGTGGCTGCCGGTTGATCCGAAAGCCCGTGACCGGCTTTACCGCGCATTACCTGAGCTCTGATTCATCCGGTATTCCGGATAAAAAAAGCCCGGTAACGTCGGTTACCGGGCTTGGTGTTTGCTGTGTGTTATCTTTTTTATCGGGTGGCAATATTAATAAAGATTTGCGCACCAATCAGCAGGCAATCGTCATCAACAAAATACGGATTGGCATGCAGATAGTTATTAATTCCTTTGGCTTTGTTACCGCTGCCAAGGAAATACATGGCACCTAATCTGTCTTTGGTGGCATTAATCATATAGCTGAAATCTTCACTGCCGGTCATCGGCTTACCGTTTGAATCAATATTTTCAGCCGGTAAGAAGGCCGCTGCCGCGTTTTTAATCACTTCCGCTGCTTTCGGATGGTTAATCACCGCCGGGTAACCGCAGGCTTCCAGGGTGGTTTTGAAACCACCGGCTTCACTGCGGGCCACAATCTCTTTAAAGCTGGCTTTTAAGATCTTATCGGTTTCTTCATCCATAGAACGGATGGTACCGCGCGCCTGTACATAATCAGCCAGCGCATTCGGAATAGTACCGCCGTTGATCATACCGCAGCCGAAAACGGCCGGGCTGAAAGGATCGGTTTTTTTGGCGACGATATAATCCATGTAATCAATGATGCGGGTGGCTTCGCGGATAGCATCCAGCCCTTTGTGCGGGGTGGAACCGTGCGCGGAAACACCGTGTACGTCCAGCGTCCAGGCAGAGCCGTAAGAGGACATCACACCCGCGTTAAAACGGATGCAGCCGGTTTCAATCGCGGCATCGTTGTGGAGCCCGTAGACTTCATCCACGCCGTCCATGCAGCCCATTTCCACCATTTTATCCGCACCCGGCACGCGCATATCTTCTTCCGCCATCTGGAAGACAAAACGGACGTTATGTGTCAGTTCATCACGATGTTCGCTCAGGTATTTTGCCGCAGTCAGTGCGATGGTCATATGGGTGTCGTGACCACAGTTGTGGGCGCAGCCTTCGTGTACCGAACTGTGCTCGTTGCAGGTCATATCCGGCATTTCCAGGCCGTCGATGTCGGTACGGTAAGCAATCAGCCGGTATGCCGGATTGACAGTCAGTTCGGCGGTAAAGCCGGTGTATCCCTCGAACTGACGGAGGGTATAGCCGAAGCTTTCCATCAGTTCACGGCAGTATTTTGAGGTTTTATATTCTTCACCGGACAGCTCAGGGATTTTATGTAAATCCTGGCGCGTTTTTTTGCTGAACGCCTCAAGCGCAAAGAGTTTTTCACTGATATTGTATTTATTGGTCATTACATTTACCCCGTAACTGAAACCGGTTGGTGTGCTGATAAAGAATCCCTGATGTAAGCGCGGGTATGACCGGAAACCGGTCATACCACAGCGCCGGCGCAACATGAGTACATTTTATTTTTACGAAAAAAAGTCTGCTTTCCGGAACCGGCGGGTTTCTGTCAGCAGCTGTTTTCGTTATTATTTGCAGGAGGGATTTTAACGTCAGTATTAAAAAAGTGAGCGTGACAGAGATCGTGTTTATATCATATCAGTATTTCATGGTGCATGAATAATAAGGATGATCTCTGTGGCAAATAATATAAATGCGACGATTTATATTATATTTGTCTTTAATATCAATCAATTGAATTTATTTTCATTTTCTTGTTTTTTATGCTTATTTTGTGTGAAATATAAATCACCCTCCGGAATGACGATAACATTAATATTCTTAAACAGAAGTTAAGATAAGTGTATTTATATATCCTTGCAGCCATTTTTGTATTATTCAGCCGGTTCTCCGGAAATACCCTGAATTAGTGCTGTAAATTTCCCTTATTACTGGTGGTTTTATCTGCGGCGAGCCCGGGCTACACTGAATTGACAGGATAAACACACAGAGCAGACCGGTATTGTTCTGTGCGGCATCTTATTGCGAATCAGATTTATCACCAGTAAGAGGGAAGATTTACGATGAAGCAGACTGTAGCGGGTTATATCGCCAAAATGTTAGCGGATGCAGGAATCAACCGTATCTGGGGTGTCACCGGAGACTCACTGAACGGGTTGAGTGACAGTTTACGCAAACTGGGCAGCATTGAATGGATGGGTACCCGGCATGAGGAAGTGGCGGCGTTTGCCGCCGGAGCAGAGGCGCATCTGACCGGTAAACTGGCGGTGTGCGCCGGTTCCTGCGGGCCGGGTAACCTTCACCTGATCAACGGATTATTTGATTGTCAGCGCAACCGCGTGCCGGTACTGGCAATTGCCGCACATATTCCTTCCGGCGAAATCGGCAGCCACTATTTCCAGGAAACTCATCCGCAGGAGCTGTTCCGTGAATGCAGCGTTTATTGTGAGCTGGTGTCCAACCCCGAACAGATCCAGCAGGTGCTGGGTATTGCCATGCGCAAGGCGATTCTGGAGCGCGGCGTGGCCGTGGTGGTCATTCCGGGGGATGTGGCATTAAGACCGGCACCGGAATCGGCCCGCAATGTCTGGTATGAGCCGTCTCTGCCGCTGGTCATGCCGCAGCGGGACGAGCTGGTGAAACTGGCGGATGCCCTTAACGGCGCGAAAAATATCACACTGATGTGCGGCGCCGGGTGTGCCGGGGCGCATGATGAAGTCATCAAACTGGCGGAAACCCTGAAAGCACCGGTGGTGCATGCGCTGCGCGGCAAAGAGCATATTGAGTATGATAACCCGTATAGTGTCGGGATGACCGGGCTTATCGGTTTCTCTTCCGGCTATTATGCCATGGAAAATGCAGATACCCTGGTGCTGCTCGGCACACACTTCCCGTACCGCGCGTTTTACCCGGCCAAAGCAAAGATTATTCAGGTGGATATCAATCCCGGCAGCCTCGGCGCGCACTGCGCGGTGGATATGGCGGTCATCGGGGATATCAAAGCCACACTCAACGCCATTCAGCCACGCCTGCAGGCCAAAGAGGATCACACCCATCTCGATGCGGCGCTGAAGCATTATCAGACCGCCCGCAGTGACCTCGACGCGCTGGCAACCGCAAGCAAACGGGAGCTGATCCACCCGCAGTACCTGGCGAAAAAAATCAGTGAACTGGCAGATGATGACACTGTGTTTACCTGTGATGTGGGCACCCCGACTGTCTGGGCGGCGCGTTATCTCACCATGAACGGCAAACGGCGGCTGGTAGGCTCCTTTAACCATGGTTCGATGGCAAACGCCATGGCGCAGGCTATCGGTGCTCAGGCACTCGACCGCAAACGCCAGGTGGTGGCGATGTGCGGTGACGGCGGGTTCAGTATGCTGATGGGGGACTTCATTTCCCTGGCACAGATGCAGCTGCCGGTGAAAATCGTCATCTTTAACAACAGTGTGCTGGGCTTTGTGGCCATGGAGATGAAAGCGGGCGGTTATCTGACTGACGGCACCGATCTCCACAATCCGGATTTTGCCGCCATGGCCAATGCCATGGGAATTAAAGGGATCCGCGTTGAAGACAGCGAATCACTGGATGATGCACTGAAAACGGCATTTGCCCATGACGGTCCGGTTTTAGTGGATGTGGTGACCGCCAAACAGGAACTGGCCATGCCGCCGGAAATTAAGTTTGAGCAGGCCAAAGGCTTCAGTCTGTATATGCTGCGTGCGATTATCAACGGGCGTGGTGATGAGATTGTGGAGCTGGCAAAAACCAACTGGCTGCGCTGAATCCGCAGAGAGAAAAAATGCCGCGAATGCGGCATTTTTTTGCTCAGTACCCGGCGGCGGACTCCAGCCGCCACAGGTGGGCGGCCATCAGAGCCCGCCAGGGCGCGAAATCCGCCAGCCATTCCTGTGTTTCATCCGCTGTTATTTTTTCATCCCGCGCCAGCAGGCGCTGCAGATTACGCCGTACCGCAACATCGCCGTGCAGTGAGCCGTTCAGATAGTTAAAGCCGCGCAGCAGCGCATAGCTGACTGTCCAGGTACCGATACCCTTTATCGCCGTCAGTGAGGCGGAAACCGCATCCGCATTATCCGGTGTAACCACATCCGGCAGCACCAGCACCCCGCTTTCCAGTTGTTCGCTCAGCGCCAGCAGGGCATTAGCTTTACCGACGGAAAAACCGCAGCTGCGCAAACCGTCAAAATCGGTCTGTAAAATATGCGCTGCGTCCGGATAGCACCACAACCCGGAGGAGTGACGCAGGCCGATATGCTGAATCAGGCGGCGGCGGATAGAAATCGCTGCCTGAACACTGATCTGCTGCCCGATAATCGCCCAGTTAATGGCTTCAAACGGCGTAGCGGACTGGTAGATCCGTAATCCTTTCTGCTGCCTGATCAGCGGCCCGGCCAGCGGGTGATCCTGATACTGTTCTTCGAATACCTCTACCGGCTGGACCAGGCCGAGCATATGCCGGGCGAGATGCTGCATACGGGCTTCGTCTTCCGGCAGGGGCCCGGGGCCGTCTGTCGTGAGGGTGACACGGGCTTCCCCGGCGCGGATTTCCACGGTCAGCAGGGCGGGATGACCATGCAGACAAATCCCTTTCATCACCCGGTTCCCTGTGACGTCTTCAGCCACATGGTGGTTATCACGTAAATGAAATGCGAGAAAATCCGCTGTATGATAAGGCTCGGGTAACGGAACGGCAATCGTCAGATTTTTGTCATTATTCAACTTTTCATACCTCAGAACAGGGCGGGTAACTGACCGGATTATAGTCGTTTTTATGTCCGGGTGTGTCATTTCGGCTGAAATGTTTATTTACATAATAATAGGTGGATTATTCTGAATGAACTCCGGATATAAAGTGTGGTACTTATACGTATGAACAAATGAGTTTTATTTCAGCATATTCATTTTTTGCCGTTGTCTGTGTGGCATAACCGGGACAAAAGCAGAGGTTATTGTTGTCACAATGCATATAATTGACGCCCGGTGTTTCATGTTCCCCGGAGGAATAATTCAGCCGGAGATAGTTACAGCACAGCAGCACAACTCAGAGCGGATAAAGGCATTACCGATGGATATAAAGCAATATTACCTTGAGGTTGCGGAAGGTAAAGGTAAGAGGATGACGTCGGAGGTAGTGGCATTCCCTCCCTCGCGGCTCAACCTGGCAGAGTTAGAAGAGCGTTTGGCATCACAAACCTTTTTCACACAGGGTGATATTGAATACGCGGAGCATGATGAGAACAGCTTTTATTACACCTGTCATTACGGTGATGAAGAGCTGCTGTTTCTGGTGTCACTGGCACCGCGGGCACCGGAACTGGAAATTAATCCTTATTATTCAACCGATCCGCTTTCCCCCGGATTACTGGCCGAAGTCAACCAGACCGGGCAGGACATTTATGTTGAATGTCTTCTGCAGAATGATGTACTGCGAAGTTACCGGTATCAGCTGAAAATGGTGCAGATTCTGGTGCCGGATTTGCTGCTGGGGATTGATATTTCGGCAGCCGGGCGCGGGTTTACCCGTGAGTGGCTTAATTTTCAGCTGGAGAATGACGTGCAGCTGAACATTGAATCCCTTTATACCATTCATGCAATTTATGACACGGAAAATTCCCCGCCGACCATGTACTGGTTCCACACACACGGCCTGCTGCGCTGCGGGATCCCGGAAGTGGAACTGCTGTTGCCGCATACCATTAATGCCTACTACGGCATTCCTGATCTGCTGCGCAGTTTTATCGGGCAGAGTCTTAATGAAGGCAAAGTGCTGTTCAATGAGCCGATGTTGTGCGGTCAGACTGAAAAACAGCTGGAATATATTGTGGCACTGCCGTATCAGGAAGGGATCCGTCAGATCAACAAAAACACCCCGATCGACCAGCTGAAGCCTCTGGAAGCGATCGATTACTCTCACGATAATATGCCGGAAAATGAATTTCTCGGTGATCGCGGTGATCGCGATGATCAGCATGACCATCCGTCCTGTATGCTGTTCCGGGTAAATGAAAGTTCGCCGGTGTTACAGACATTTTTCCGTGGTTTCGACGACGATGCGGCCATTATGTTTTACCGCCCGAACAGTGAAACTCATGAAATGGCCGTAAAAGCACGGCTGCGCTGGCACTATTTTGCCCAGATGTTTACGGAATACGGGCAGCCGGTGGTTAAAACGAAAAAAGGTCTGCTCGGGGGGTTATTCGGTAAAAAAGCCGGTGAGGAGGAGGGTGAGCATCCATGGGCGTTTATGGTCAAATGCGGCATTCCTTACGGGGATGATGATGACCTGGAACACATGTGGTTTATCCCGGAAACACTGGATAATGACGTGTTTACCGGCAAACTCATCAACCAGCCTTTTTATGTTGAAGAGATGCAGGAAGGCGGTGTCTATCCGCTGAATACAGAAATGCTCACCGACTGGAATATCTATTTTTCCGGT
Organism: Morganella sp. GD04133; assembly: GCF_029835375.1. Lineage (NCBI taxonomy): Bacteria > Pseudomonadati > Pseudomonadota > Gammaproteobacteria > Enterobacterales > Morganellaceae > Morganella > Morganella sp. GD04133. The sequence continues at coordinate 90,578 of NZ_JAODZS010000006.1, forward strand.
GAAAAATACACCCCGGATACCATCTATCAGCTGCTCAGCCCGTCACAGGTTCACTGAGAACGGATTGTTCTGTAAAAAGCGCTGAAACGGAAGTCGCCCCCGATAGTCGGACACCCAATTATCGGGGGTTTTTTGTACCTATGAGCAGTCTGACAGCGAACGGGCTGATTATTCGCAACAAGGCCGTTATAGCTAAAGCAGGTAATTACACGAGTCTGTAATTTAAATTATCAGTTCACCAATATCGTTACGATAATTCTATTTCTACTGAAAAATCGAAAGCAGTTAAACCTGCATCTTCTACTCTTTGTTTAAATTTATCCGTCACAAAAATCCGGCTAATATCTTCATCAATAATAAACAGATTTTTTCTGTCAAAACATTCTGAAAGCGGATTTGTTGGATAATAGCCAACAAATTTTTTCCTGGATACTGACACCCCCAGGGGCAAAAACAGCAGCCAGCCGCCCGCCATTACCCTAAAAGGACACTGGCTGAAAGCGGCAGGATTTGAGACCGGTTTCACATTTACGGTGAAGATTTTAAACGACTGTTTGGTATTAATCCCGGACAGCGAAGATATCCGGACGATTAAGCAGCAAAATCAGCAGCAACAAGCCCAGATTTAAGGTTAAGGCGCTGATCGGGGAGTGATGTGGTAGTGATTTACCTGCTTTGGTGTACTGTTGTAGCCAAAGCAGGTGATTATATAATTTGAGTTATAAGGATGGCTATTAGGATTTTTATGCCGTTTGCACGAAGAAAAGACCTTCTATATTATTTCCTTCATTTTTAATAAATAAGTATCCTATGGCATCAGACAATCCCAATACATCTTTAAAGGGAGAAGGAAAGTCAGCGGAATAGACCTGGCAGACAAAATGATAATTATTAAAAACCTCATCCACACAGGTTAAACCATTGGGAATATGTTTTGAGAAAAATGATATCATTGGATACTCTTCACTATCAATTCTCGTATTTAATAAATCAACTTTAGTTTCAGGTATAAAATCTTCATTACTTTCACTTAAACTACCAGTCAATGAATAAGATACAAAAGTGAAGCCTGACCGAATCAAATTCAAATCATCTTCATCACCAAAGTATGTTATTTCATCAAGAAAGTAATCACTGCTAGAATATGTTGAAAATATAGACAAATAACCGGTTTTTGGCAAAACACCATCAGCGACCTGAGGAGCTACCTTTTCACAATCTATAGAAAAAAGATGCAATAGCTCCTTTCCGTTTGGATTAACAGGCCATTCAGACACATATCCTTTATTGCCCCCTATAATTAAGCCTGAGTCTATATCTTTGTTATCACTTACAATAAATTGAGTAATTTCATACATGATATATATTCCTATTTACAACCTTTTGCTTTTGCAGCAGCTTGTTGTTTATAAAATTTCAATGCATCTCGTCTTAATTGTTTAACTCTACTAGCAGGAACACCAGCTTTTCTTAAACCACCTGATGTTATATCTAATTCACGTTTTAATGTTGATGCAAACTCATTTCTACCCAGACCTTGATTCGCTCTAATTTCAGCCTCATGCCAATGAGCACCGCCAATACCTCGAGTATCCTTCAACGGGCCTCTGGTATGATGATCCAAATCTAAAGCTATAGATGGATTTCCAGATAAACGTGATGTGTTTGCAAGACCTTGCTGTTTTAAATATTCGTGTCTCAATAATTCGTGAGCTTGCAATTGATCACGCACATGTGAAGGGCCATTTAACTCACCATAAGTGCCTAATGCAAATAGCTTAGCCCAACCCCACGGATCAACCCACGTCACCGGATTCGGCGCATACTGATACAGATTTAACCCGCCCGCCAGGCCGATAGGGTCCTGTTGGGTGAATCTTCCCGTGTCAGCAGAATAAAATCTGAAGGTATTATAGTGCAGTCCGGTTTCTCTGTCGAAATATTGACCCTGAAAACGTAAATTCTGCAGCCCCCGGAAGCCCGGCACCGGGCGGGTTTCACGCCGTAATTTTCCCCACAGGCTGTAGTCGCCGTGCCAGATTATGCGCCCCTGACTGTCCGTCAGTTCTTCCGGTAATCCGTTCAGGGCAACGTGGTAATACGCAATATCCGTTGTCTGTTTTTCCGGATGGTCAAAGCTTTCTATCCGTGCCAGCGGGTTATAGCTGCCGCTGTTATAAACGTAATGCAGAGTCAGATGTGCGGATTTACTGCTCTTCTCCGCTGCCAGCCGCAGGCCGTTCCAGCAGAACTGCACCGTTTCTTCCGGCTCCCGGTTTTCCGGCGGCTGGTTCAGCCGCTGTGCCTGTACCGACTGCCAGACCCGTTTGGCGATCCGGCGCCCGAGGATGTCGTAATCATATTCCGCCCGCTGGTTCCCCTGCGGGTCATGCGCAAAGGTCACTGCGGTGATGCGGTGCTCCGCGTCATAGTGATAATGCTGACACTCCGCACTGTCCCGCACCCGGCGCTGTGCCATGCGCCCGAAACCGTCATACGTGTAGTCGTACTCCTCACTGGTGGTCACCTGGTTATTAAACGCCACCTGCCGCTGATGCCCCAGTAAGTTCGCCGCTTCATCATACAGAAACAGCTCTTCACTGAACCCGTTCAGACGCCGGGTCAGCTGCCCCAGCGGGTCATAACGGTACGTTTCATACTGCCAGTGACCCTGTGTTAACGGCGAATCCGCCTGCCCGTAACTGACACTGCGCTCCGTCAGGTTATTGTGTTTGTCCCAGGTATAACGTTTATCAATGGTGGCCGCCGTGACCCGCGAACTGTTCGCCCGCCGTGCTATCTGCGCGGTGATACGCCCGCTGCTGTCATACTCCGTCCGCTGATCAAGCCCGCCGGAGAGCCGGTTGCTTTCCCGGTGCAGCCGGTCGCGGCTGTATTCCGCCAGTACCGTCTGTTTTCCGCGCTCCCGCCAGTTCATCTGCTGAAGATGGCCGGAACCGTAATACAGATAACTCAGTGACTGTCCGTCCGGCAGCTCTGTGCTGCTGAGGTTGCCGTTGTCATCGTAACGGTGACGGTATACCCCGGCGCTGTTCCGCTCGGACAGCATCTGTCCGTTCAGATCATACTCAAATTCCAGAATATCCTGCCACGGCACCGCTTCCCCGCTGAGCTGTGCTGCTGACCAGGCGGTCAGCGGCGCACGCCGCAGTGTCAGGGCCGTTTTGCCGTACTGATACTCGGTGCGGTAATCGCGGTTTTCCCGGACGGTCAGACGGCCGGCCGGATCATAGTGATACTGTGTGATAACCGGCGCTTCACCCGGTTGTGCGGGGAGCTCCTCCCGGCGGATCAGATTACCGGCCGCATCATACTGATACTGTTTTTGCCGGCCGATCAGATCCTGCTCACGGGTCAGGCGGTGCAGCGTGTCATACTCAAAGCGGTAGGATTCCTCTTTTTCATTGACCAGCGCTTTCAGCCGTCCGAACCGATCATAACGGAACCCGAGACGGTGTCCCGCCGGGTCGGTACGCTCAGTGATTTGTCCGAAGATATTACGGGCGACGGTGATTTTTTTGCCGCCGCTGTCGGTAAAGCCGGTGACACGCCCGGCATCGTCATAGGAATAGCAGTTATCCCTGCCGTCAGGTAATTCCTCACGCAGCAGTTGTCCGCTCTCCGACCAGTGATAGCGGGTGGTCTGACTCAGTGCATCGGTGATGGTGAGCAGTTGCCCGCGATCATCATAGGCCAGCGAGGTGTGATAACCGGAGCAGTCAGTGTAGCGGGTCAGTTGCCCGCGGGCATTGTAGCGGTAACGGGTGACACTGCCGCCCGGGTCAGTCTGCTGAAGACAATCCCCCTGTTCATCCCACACCCGCCGGGTAGTATGCCCCAGCGGATCCATATACAGGTGGATATCCCCTCTGGCGGTGTAAAACCAGTGATGCGCCGCGCCATCCGGCATTACCTGAATCAGCGGAAACGCAAAGTCTTTATCCCACTCAATGGTGATACAGTCGCCGTTCGGATCCGTTTCAGCGGTCAGGTTGCCGCGTTCATCATACGTGTACTGCGAGGTATGACCGAGAGGATCAGTGGCTTTTTTCAGTTTACGGTGCTGATCCCAGTCAAAAAGCCAGGTGGCACCGCTTTCATCGGTAAATTCGGTGATCTGATGTTGTTCATTCCAGCGGCGGAAGGTTTCACCCAGTCCGATCAGCTCAGTACGCAGCGATCTCTCTTCCGGGAAATAATGCAGCAGGGTATGCTCAGGCCGCCCGCCATCCGGGGTTTGTAACCAGTGCTCCGCCACGCGGTATACCGGCTGTCCGTTATCTCCGGTTTCATTTTCAAACTGTGCCCAGCGGTAATGGCTCTGTAACCCGGCGGCATTGATATGCATGTCCATCAGCCCGGTCTCTTCATCGCGGGCAAAACGGCGGGTCACGCTGCCGTCAGCACCGGTGACGGCAACAAGAAACTGATGGTCATCATACTGATAGCTGACCAGTGTCCGCTCACCGTCAGGATCAGATTGTGATACCGAGCGCAGGCGCTGCCCGTCATCCGTATAATGCAGCTGAACGTTAATCAGCCCGCTGTTATCCTGAATGGTGCAGAGCAGCCCTTCCGGACTGTAACGGTAAAACAGGGTGTTTCCGTGACGATCGTGTGACTGTGCAAGGCGTAACCAGCCGTTGCGCTGCGGGTCAGTCTCAAACAGCTGATAATCGCCGGTATCAGACTCGAGCAAAAAGATATTCTGCAGGCTGCGGTAGACCCGGAAACCCTCATCCACATAGAACGCATCCTGCCCGGGAGCCAGTTCCCCCAGGGACAGACGGCGGCCGGACATATCATGATAATACAGCGGTGCATCCCCGATGGGGCCGCCGGTGTAAGCGATTTCAATACTGACATCAAACGGCAGCGACCAGCCTGCGCCCAGACGGCTTTCACGGGTATTACTGCTGGCATAGATACGCTGCCAGGCAAGCGGGTAACGGCCTTCCAGCACAAAATCCAGTTCGTCCTCACTACTGAGGATTTTACTGCCGGTGGCGGCATGGACCGGGTTCATCACGGCACTGAACGCTTTAGCCAGTGCCCCCCCGACAACCGCACCGGTGGCCGCCCCGATCGTTTCACTGACAAGCCGGCACCCGACCTTATTCAGACAATTTCTCAGTGTCCTGAACCCGGCATTCACCGTAGTTTTTACGCCGTTTTTTGCAAAATTTTTGATAACGGCCGCCGCGACACCGGCAAATAATCCGCCCAGCACCTCACCGCCAAATTTCGCAAACGGGTTACGCCCGCTGATAATATCCCGCACAACAACAGTGCCGCCACCGATCCTGACGGCCGGGGCGGTCTGTTCATGGTCAATTTTTGCCTCGCAGGTGCTTCTGTCACCATTCCGGCAGGCAGGCTGGCTGTTTATCTGTACTTTTTTTGAACCTTCCGCCAGATAATAAGGATCTGAGGCGATATGCCATTTCTGACAGGAAATTTCATCATGAGGCATCGGTTCGGCATAGATATTTTTCTCCGCGACTGCCGGTGAGGCTATCCCTTCCCAGAACCCTCTTTCGGGTGACGGGTATGTCGGGTAAGGATCTTCCGCCACCGGTGCCGCCGGATTAAATTGTGCGGACACAAAATCACTGACCGCTATCCCCATCCCCTGCGGGGTAAGCATAAACGCCTTCTTCAGCGTCTCTCCGGCAATCTGTCTGCCTTTACTCTCCGGCGGATTTTTTGTGTCAGCCAGGATGAGTTCAGTTAATTTTTCCCCCGGAATTTTTCCGGCGGCTCTGGCCGCCGGTTTTCCTTTGATGTTCACATTACCGGAACCGTGTATGATCATTCCGTCCGGATCACCGCGCATGCCGAAGAAATCAAGAACCGCATCCACGCCGTCAGCAACGCCCTCAGAGACAAAATCGATCATTCCGCCCAGCGCAAAACCGGTCGCGGCTCCGACCACCGCACCGGCGGCCAGTGCCGCCCCGCCGGTGGCACCGATGACCGCAACGGCCGCAATCCCGATACCGGCATAAATCGCTCCGGACACCACCCCGCAGACAATATCGGCAAACAGGGAGGAATGGACCAGCGGGTCACCTTCTTTAGCGGCCAGAAATTCATTTCCCATAATGCAATATCCTTATAAACGCCGGTGAAATCATGCCGGTGATGACGGTGTAAAACCCAGTTTGATATGTTGCCAGTCCTGCAGGTCTGCCTCACTGAACGGACGGGTCAGGCAGTACGTGATCACAAAAATATGACCGCTGAGCTCATACGCGGCAATATACTGCCGGAGGTGATGCCCCTGCCGGTCCGACTCACAATAGAACTCCGTTCCCGTTGTTCCGGCATGTGTTTCAAATACGGCAGGCTCCGTGATCGTGTATATTTTCATTCCTTTCTGCAGCATGGCGGTTTGTGCCGCCAGATACTGCCCCGCACTCTGCCCTTCAGCCAGGCGATCCCGGGTCAGGGTCATACTGGCGCCGTGCTCCGGAAATTTCAGGATATTGATGCTGCTGTCCTCATACTGCGCTGACGGTAAAATGACAGCCCCTTCCTGACAGAGATACTTCATGGTAATTCCTTATTTTCCGGGAAATAACTGACGTTTATCATTGGCAATATCACCGGGAGACGGCGACATATCCGTACCGGCCTTACCACCGCCATCCATATTCAGATCCAGCATCTGCCCGGTATTAATCTGTCCGGCTCCGGACGCGGAAAAATTGAAATTTTCACAGGTGATATTGACAGCGCCGTCAGACGTCATTTCTATCGCGGATTTTCCGGTGACAAATTTGATACCGGCAGCGGATGCCAGAATACTGACACCGGCCACTTCCGTCAGATGGCTGCCGAAAATATAATTCAGCTGATCCATCTGAACCGCCGTCATCTGTGCGCCGCCGACGGTCACGTTCTGGTTCTGCCCAATCGTTTCAGTGTGACCGGCCGCCACCGCTGTACTGCGGTCATTCAGCACCACGGTGTTCATGTCTTTCTGGGCGTGTATAAAGACTTCCTGCTTCCCGTTTTCATCCTCAAAGCGCAGCTCGTTGAATCCCTCACCCTTGTGGGTTTGTGTGCGGAATGCGGTCTGGGTTTTACTGCCGGGGAATGCCGACGGCGGGCCGTTGCGGCCGTTATAGGTACAGCCGGTGACAATCGGGCGGTCGATATCCCCGTTAAGGTAAGAGACAATAATTTCCTGCCCGATTCTCGGCACAGCGGAAAAACCATAACCGCTGCCGTTCCAGCCCATGGCCACCCGCACCCAGCAGGAAGCGCTGTGATCCGGTCTGCCGTAACGATCCCAGTGAAAATAGACTTTCACCGCGCCCTGTTCGTTGGTGTAGATTTCCTCCCCTTCCGGGCCGACCACCGTTGCCAGCTCGTCGCCGTCCGCCTGCGGGCGGAAACGGAACGGCGGCCGCCATTCGCGGGTGCCGGGGATAAACTTCACGGTATTGCTGAACGTTGTCCCCTCACCGCCGCTGTTATCCGCCAGCGGCTGGGTACCACGATGATTAACCGTAATCACCTGCCACGGCTGATTCATCACCGCCGACGGGTGGTTGCTCAGGGTAAAAATTTTACCCGGCATCAGGGCAAAACAGTTGGTGCCCGCCGTGCCGGTCTGACGCTCATTCTGTGACTGTTCGTAACGCAGCCGGGTGAACGGTTTACCGGTTGCATCATCACGGTAACGACCGTAACTTTCATATACCGGATGCTGTTTATGCACCTCACCGGTCACTTGATGCTGAAACGGGTAGGAGGGGCTGTCCGGGTTGTAATCTTTCTGGATAATGACATCACTGCATAATTTTTCGGCGTAACGCCAGGAGAATGCGGTGCTGTCACGGGTATCGGTATCTGCCTGCGGGTTATAGGTCAGGTGAATACCGGCGGTCATACCAAGGTGATTGTCACTGTAAAACAGTTTCGGGCCTTCCTCGAACCAGAAATTAATCCCCTCTTCGGCGGCCAGGCGACACCAGAAATCATAGGCAGATTCCCGCTTCTGGGTGATGTAATCCCGTTTCTGATGCAGTTCGTCCTGGTAGAATTTCAGGTCATTTTTGACATGGGCTTCTTTAAGTAATGTCGCCAGCACTTCCGGTACAGATTGTTTCTGGAAGATGCGGCTGTCCTGGTTGAGCGTCATGATCCACATTTCCGGGCGGATCAGAAAGTGATACCAGGTTTTGTTGCCATCGGTATTGCCCTGTTCCGCAGAGGCCAGCAACCCCTGCACTGTGCGGACTTTGACGCCATCACGGGTCACAGTCAGAGAAGACGCTTTGCCCAGATGTTCATCAAATGTGATTGACGGCAGCACGCTGACGGCACTGACTGACAGCGAAAACAGGGAAGAAAGCCCTTCGCTGAGTGAGAATTCGGCGACCTGAAACGTCTGATCCGGCAATCCGCCGATTTTACAGGTAAAAACAAGACCGGATGGTGAACGCCCGGTCAGTGCGTCTGCCAGAGTGCCTGCCGCGCCGGGAAGTGTTGCGCCGCTGCTGAGGCCGCCACTGAGACCACCGGCAATACCGCCACCGGGAATAAGGTCAGCCGCAGCAGGGATCTGCGCTGCTATTTTTTGTGCCTGTTGTGCGGCGGAGACAGCGTTTTGCGCCGGTTCTGACATTTTTTTGCTGATTTCGGATACCGCAGCATCCTCAGCGTATTTCGCGGCACTGTCTTTCAGCGCCGCAGGGTCAATGACCTTTTTTTGGGGATCTTCAGCAAACATACCGGCTCCGGAACTGATCAGGCAGGTGACCCGCCGTGAAACGGGGGGCACCACGGTCAGGCAGGAACACCACACATTCCGGGGGAATGTGTGGTGTCAGTGAGCACATTACGCTTCGATTGGCGCGCGCCAGTCATCAGCTCCGGAGGTGCCTGCAACCGTGTGATCCCAGCTGATTTTGCGGTAGGACATTGAGACTTCAATCAGCTGCGTGTAATCCGTTTTTTGCGGATCCTGACAGTGTGGCATTTTGCAGTCGATATTGACGATAGTGGCATCTTCCAGCGAGGTGGTGAAGAAGTGCTCCTGCTTACCTTCAACGGAGGTGCGGTACCATTTCAGTTGTACCTTAGGCAGCATTTCACCGGCTGCCAGGGCGTTGTACAGAAGCGGAACCGCTTTGTTTAGCGCGACCGTGAATTTAAACGGACGATGTGCACGCTGGCCGGACGGCTGACCGGACTGCGGATCAGTCGGGACCGTCACAACATGGTCAAACTGCTGCACCAGCATTTCATCTTCATGACCCTGCACGTAGATATTGCCGACAGATTCAGCGGTAAAGGCGCCGGCAGTGATATTGCCCTGAGTTTTGCCTTCGATGGAGATATAACATGGAGTTGGCATGATCAAATTCCTTATTTATTAGCGGGTAACAGGTGATTACCTGACGAGTAACTTCGTCATCAGCCAGTGCGCATGGTGATAATGCTGAATCATAAGTTTCACTTACCACTCTGTAAAGACCGGAGAAAGGTCTGCATCTCTCAGGATCAGTCACTTAAGTTAAAATCGTTGCAAAAGCAGGATAATTGACTGCTAAAGAAGGTCGGTTGAGAGTGGTGTGGCGGAATAATTCAGATCATAAAAGAAACAAACCACTATGTTTTTTAACAAAATCATCTAACGTGCTGTAAACAATAAGAAAAAAGGCATTTTTTTTCAGATCACAAAATAAAATATGTAACAAAGTACAAAAGTAATGTAACTAAATGAATAATAACAATAAAAATTCCAATCAAAACTGAAACGGTAAAATCTGCTTAACTTCCTCTCTGAGTGGGGGGTCATAAATAGACGAAATCAGAATATTTCACTGATTTGTGTTATTGGTGTGTTACGCAGCCATGTATAAACGGGTTCAGTTTTGTACAAAAAATGGGGTCACTCTGAATTACATTCCGCCTGAGCTTTACCGGAAACAACCGGAAACGCTAATCAGGTACGCACTGTAATCTTTCGATACCGTAGCCGTGATTCGGAGGCAGTGCCGGCTTCAGTGTTTATCATCAACTCAATTTTTGCAGCACGCCAGATTATTCGGATGGCAGGAGCGGTTTCTGTCTTTATGACCGGCCTTGCGAGCCGGTCTGTTCGGGTATTGTTACTGCGCTTCCTGGCGGAGCCACTGCTCCACCTGAAGCTGTTCTTCCTGAGTGAGCCACATCCCCAGTTTGGTTCTGCGCCAGAGCGCATCTTCTGCGGTGATCACCCACTCGTGCTGTACCAGATAGCGCAGCTCGGCCTCATAGAGGTTATGGCCGAATAACTGCCCGAGGTCGCTGAGGGATTGCGCATCACCGATAATTTTTTCTGTCTGACTGCCGTAGGTGCGGGCCAGGCGCAGTGCCAGTCCGTTCGGCAGCCATGACCAGCGTTCTGTCAGCACGCGGGCATAGCCGTCACGGCTCCGGCCGTTCAGCTCACCGCCGGTCAGTACCGCCTGTTTTGTCCATGCTTTCCCGGCGTGCGGATAGTAGGCCGCCAGTTTATCCAGCGCGTGCTCACCCAGTTTGCGGTAAGTGGTGAGTTTGCCGCCGAAGACTGACAACAGCGGTGCCTGTCCGTTATCATCATGCAAATCAAGTGTGTAATCGCGGGTGATGGCTTGTGGCGAGTCCGATTCATCATCACACAGCGGACGCACGCCGGAGTATGTCCAGCGGATATCGTCGCGGGTCAGGGTTTTGCGGAAGTAGTCGTTATAGACATCCAGCAGATAATTAATTTCGTTATCATCGATTTTAACGTCTGCCGGATCGCCGTGATATTCCACATCCGTTGTGCCGATAATCGAAAATTCATCCATCCACGGGATGACAAACACAATACGGTGATCTTCATTTTGCAGGATATAGGCCTGCGGCTCGTCGTGGGCACGCGGTACCACAATATGGCTGCCTTTGATCAGGCGGATACCGTAAGGGGATTTGAGCTGTAACCCGTCATCAAAGAAGGTTTTCACCCACGGTCCGGCGGCATTGACCAGCCCCTTTGCCTGCCAGCGCAGGGTTTCACCGGTCAGGGTATTTTCCGCTTCCACCTGCCATAAGCCGTTTTCGCGCCATGCACGGGTGACTTTTGTCCGTGTGCGGACTTCGCCGCCCTGCCGTACGACTTCCTGTGCATTCAGTACCACCAGGCGGGCATCGTCCACCCAGCAGTCGGAATATTCAAAGCCTTTTTTAAACTCCGCTTTCAGCGGGGAAGCGCTGCTGAAGGTCAGGCCGCGGCTGCCCGGCAGTGTGGTGCGTTTACCGAGATGGTCATACAGAAACAGCCCCGCGCGGATCATCCACGCCGGGCGCAGATGCGGCTGATGCGGCAGACGGAAACGCATCGGGAACGCGATATGCGGGGCCATTTTTAACAATACTTCGCGTTCAGCCAGCGCTTCGCTCACCAAACGAAACTCATAATGTTCGAGATAGCGCAATCCGCCGTGGATCAGTTTTGAGCTGGCCGATGAGGTGGCACAGGCGAGATCCCGGGCTTCCAGCATCAGCACAGACAGCCCGCGTCCGGCGGCATCAGTGGCAATACCCGCGCCGTTGATTCCGCCTCCGATAACGATCAAATCTTTTGTTTCCATCCTCACTCCCGCATGACCACATTTGTTCTTTAATGTTCGTTATCGCTCATAATAGTGCAATGTGAATGATATTCCAACATTCCGGACATAAAAAAACGTTCTCCGTGACATGGATAACAATTTGTTAGCATATCCACACAAAGAATAGTGAATTAAAAGAGGGGAAAAAAGGCAAAGCAGCCGCGCCACCGGACGGTGACGCGGGCAGAGAAAATCAGCAGACTTCGAGCTGAACCTGTTGTTCATCCAGGATTTTGATGATGTTTTCCGGCGGGCGTTTGTCGGTAAACAGGCAATTAATCAGCCCCATATTACCGAGATTGACCATGGCATTGCGACCGAACTTTGAATGGTCGGTAACGAGCATCACACAGCGTGAGTTTTCAATAATCGCCCGTTTGGTGCGGACTTCATGATAATCAAATTCCAGCAGGGAGCCGTCATTATCAATGCCGCTGATCCCGAGAATACCGAAATCCAGACGAAACTGAGAGATGAAATCGAGAGTGGCCTCGCCGACAATCCCGCCGTCACGGGAACGGACTTCTCCACCGGCCAGGATCAGCCGGAAATCGTCTTTCGCCATCAGCAGGGTGGCGACATTGAGGTTATTGGTGACGATGCGCAGATTTTTGTGCTCCAGCAGTTCATGCGCGACAGCTTCCGGTGTGGTGCCGATATCGATAAACAGTGTGGCACCATCCGGGATCAGCGCCGCAACACGGCGGGCGATCCGGCGTTTTTCATCCGACCACATGCTTTTACGTTCATGATAGGCGGCATTCACTGAGCTGGACGGCTGTGCCGCCCCGCCGTGGTGACGGTGGATTTTATTCTGTTCCGCCAGTTCATTGAGATCACGGCGGATAGTCTGCGGACTGACCTTAAAGTGCTCGACCAGCTCTTCTGTGCTGACATAGCCCTGTTTACTGACTAATTCAACGATAGCATCATGACGCTGTGTTTGTTTCACAAAATCTCCCGGTCAGATCAGTACCGCCGCATAGTCAGAATGGTGCCGTGATATGCAGCGGTGGTGTCATATTTTCATTACTATTCAGGCCGTCCGGCGGCGGTTATCCCATACCGCCATCAGCAGGCCGGTCGCGAGACCGGATGCATGGGCCATGTTTGCAATCGGCATTGTACCAAATAAATCAAAGTAACCGATAACCAGCCATAATACCGAGAACACCATCATGGCGGCAGGCAGGTAAATACCGGCTGACGGATTGCGCGCGCCGGTGTACCAGACATAACTGATCAGCGCGAACACCACGCCGGACAGGCCGCCGAAGGAGGACCCGCTGAAAAAGGATTGTGACCAGCAACTGACCAGGGCAGAGATAATGGTGATGACCAGCAGCCGTCCGCTGCCGAGTTGTTTTTCCACCTGACCGCCGAGATACCACCACAGCGCCAGGTTCATCAGAATATGGGTCAGACCGAAATGCAGGAAAACCGGGCTTACCCACCGCCATAATTCACCCTGCTGATCAGGCTGCGGCCATGCCAGGTATGCCATGACCTCATCAGTACCGCTTATCTGCATCCAGATATAGACCAGAACACACAGCACGGTGATGGTGATGGTCAGCGGTCCGGCAGGGGTCACCAGATTACTGAAAACATGAGAGGCCGGATAGCGGAACGGGGAATCGGTTTCGCCGGATTCCCAGCTGGCCGCGAGATAGCGTTTGTTCATCGGATCACGCATAAAGGTGTCCAGCTCAGCCTGTGTCTGTGCCAGCTTGCTTTCGTCATCGAGCCACAATTCCGCGCCGCGCCCTTCGCGGGTGGCACGCATGGTGAGCTCAATATCCCGTGAGGCCATATAATCAATAAATGACTGGGCAATGCGCGGGTTGGCGATGGTGATCAGATAAACCATATAGCTGTCCGTTGTTAAGCGAGTGACCTGACTGTGTCCGGGTAGTTACGCAACCAGGCTTCAAAACCGCCGTTGATGCTGTATACCGTTTCATAGCCGACATTAAGCAGATACTGAGCCGCGCCCTGACTGCTGTGTCCATGGTAACACATGACCATAACCGGCTGCTCATAATCTGTCTGATCCATGAAGGTATTCACAGTGTCGTTTGTCAGATGAAATGCACCGTCAGTGTGACCGGCACGGAAGCTTTGCGGATCACGGATATCAACCAGGACAGCCCCGTTCTGCTGCCAGAGTTCATACGCCGTATCCGGTGTGATTAAGCGGATTTGTTCCATAATGATTTTTCGTATGCAGATGAATATCAGCGGTGACAGAGCACCGCCGGAAACCCGCCCGGCAGTACACCGGGCGGTGTATTATCACGACCGTGCGATAGCCGGCCGCTGCAGCACTGTCAGTAAACAGCGCTGTCAGTAATAAGAGTGTTCACCGCGCTGATGTTCAGTCAGGTCTTTAACGCCTTTCAGTTCACCGGCAAACATATTCAGTAACTCTTTTTCGATCCCTTCTTTCAGGGTGACATCCACCATGGAGCAGCCGTTACAGCCGCCGCCGAACTGGAGGATGGCATAGCCTTCATCCGTGATTTCCATCAGGGAAACACGGCCGCCGTGTCCGGCCAGCTGCGGGTTGATCTGGGATTGCAGAACATACTCGACACGCTCGATCAGCGGGGCATCATCCGCCACTTTGCGCATTTTGGCGTTCGGGGCTTTTAAGGTGAGCTGAGAGCCGAGCTGATCGGTTACGAAGTCGATCACGGCTTCGTCAAGGAACGGCGCGCTCAGTTCATCAACATAGGCGGTCAGCTGCTCAAACGGCAGCGCGGTATCGGTCGCTTCCACAGCATCAGGCGGACAATAAGAGACTCCGCATTCTGCATTGGGAGTGCCCGGGTTAATAACAAAAACACGGATTTGTGTGCCGGGTTCCTGGTTGGCAAGCAGTTTGGAAAAATGTGCCTGCGCAGCGTCAGTAATAGTAATCATAACATTGCCCAAAAATAGTTGACTGTTCCGGTTGGTTATAATACGCCCATTTGCGGGTTCACTACAAGGTGCGGCAAAGGCACCACACCCGGACTGCCGCCGCACCCGCACGAATGAGCAATTCAGACAGCGCTGTCATGGTCGCCCCTGTTGTGATGACATCATCGGTCAGCGCAATATGCAGTCCGCGGACATCACGGGTGACGGCAAATGCAGAGGACAGGTTTGTCAGGCGCTGTGTGCGGGACAGCATCCGCTGGCTCAGTGTAGCACGGGTGCGGATAAGGCCGGAACTGTCATAAGGGCAGCGCAGCCATTTTGCCAGCGGGCGGGTGATAAGATCGCTCTGATTAAACCCGCGCCGCCACTGGCGGTAGCGGTAAAGCGGCACACTGAGCAGCAGATCCGGCTTCGGACACTCCCCCGCGCGGTAAGCTGCCAGCACCCGGCGCAGCAGCAGCCGTGCCAGCGCACGGGCAATGTGGGTCTGTCCGCTGTATTTGAGGCGGTGAACCAGGGCGGCCAGCGGCGGCTGATAACCGGTTACGGCCAGCAGGCTCTGCCACGGCGGCGGGGATTGCAGACAGTGACCGCATGCCGGCTCCGGTGTCACCAGCGGCAGGCCGCAGCGCCGGCAGACCGGCGGCATCTCCGGCAACCCCCGTTCGCAGAATCCGCAGATACCGTGTGCGGCAATGGCCAGCGGCTGATTGCACAGCAGGCAGTAATTCTCAATAATAACCATCCGTCTTCCCTCCGGATAAATAAGGAAACAATAACGATGGCAACGCTTTTTTGGCAGCAGAGCGGACAGGGTTCGCGCGATCTTGTGCTGTTACACGGCTGGGGACTGAACAGCGAAGTGTGGAACAGCATTGAATTGCGGCTCGCACCGCACTTCCGTATTCATAAGGTTGACTTACCGGGTTACGGGCGCAGTCAGGAATTTGGTGAAATGTCACTGACGGAGATGTCGGATACCGTTTTCGCGCAGATGCCGGAAAATGCGGTGCTGGCGGGCTGGTCACTGGGCGGACTGGTGGCTGCGGATATTGCACTGCGTTACCCGCAGGCCGTGAGCCATCTGGTGACAATCTGTTCGTCGCCCTGTTTTAGTGCGCAGGAAGAAGAGGGCTGGCCGGGGATCAAACCGACAGTGCTGAGCGGCTTTCAGCATCAGCTGGCGACTGATTTTCAGCGCACTGTCGAGCGTTTTCTGGCATTGCAGACACTGGGAACCGCCAGTGCCCGTCAGGATGCCCGCATACTGAAATCAGTGGTACTGGAACAGCCTATGCCGGATGTGGCAGTACTGAATGCCGGACTGGAAATTCTGAGAACCGCCGATCTGCGCAGCGGGCTGCCATCCCTGACAATGCCGTTCCTGCGAATCTACGGTTATCTCGACGGCCTGGTGCCGCGCAAAGTGGCATCACTGCTGGATGAGCAACTGCCGTCCTCTCCGTCCGTAATTATGCGAAACAGCGCCCATGCGCCGTTTATTTCACATCCGGATGCGTTTTGTGAGGTGCTGACGGGGTTTGCAGGCCGATAATCAGAAAAAAGCCGGCCGGTTTAATCACCAACCGGCTTTTGCCTGATTAAGATGAAGGACTCAGCTGCGGCCTTCTGCTTTACGCTGCACCAGGCGTGCTTTAAGTGATGCGGCACTGAAGACTTTGCCCTCAGAAGAGCCTGATGTTTTAACGGCGACTCCCGGTGTTGCATTGGCGGTTTGATTCATGGAGTATCTTCCTTTGGCAGCCTGATTGTTTTTTGCACTATAGCGCGGGGCAGAATTATCGTCAAAAATAATCATTATGAACGGATCTGATACACCTTCGTGTCACAGCCCTGACTTTCCGGGCACTGTTTGCAGCTGCTGCTCAGGCAGCTGCTGACATCCACCGCTTCGATTTTGCCCATGGCAGCCAGCTTTTCCATCATGGCCTGTACCAGGGCTTCCGGGGCTTTCAGCTGGTGGCTGAGCAGCCGGGCGTCTGCCCGGCCATTCAGTGCAATGGCGTCACGTACTGCGATCAGGCTGATCATGTCCGTGTCCTTTTATCAGTGACACTCATTGCCGGAGCAACCACCGCAGCGGCTGTGTGCATCACGGCGGAAGCTGAGATTCACCCGGCTGCGTGTGCGGCGCAGCAATGAAAACAGGATCAGGTTGAAAATCACCACCACGCCGATAATCACTGAACTGCTGCCCGGATGCGCACTGAATGTGGCGGCCTGGTAGAACAGGGCCGCCAGTGAGTAAGCCACGTTCAGACCCCACAGGATGGAGAAGGTCATCCAGCCGCGGCTGGTTTCACGGGCGATAGCCCCCATTACTGACACACACGGTACATACAGCAGCACAAAGATCAGATAGCTGTAAGCAGCAACATCAGAGCCGAATTTCGCGGCCATGGTGCCCATGGTACCGCCGTCCATCTCGCCGTCACCCTTGCTGGCTTCAATCGGGTTGGATAAGGCTGCGAACGTGAAGGTCTCTGCCAGGGAATCCAGGGTTTCATTGACCGCATCACCCAGTTCACCCCATAAATCAAAGGCTTCCGGATCAAACGGTTCGTTGGTGATACTTTCGGCGGTATAGAGTGTGTTCAGTGTCCCGACCACCACTTCTTTCGCCATGGCACCGGTGATCAGACCGACAGTCGCCTGCCAGTTATCATTGGTGACACCAATCGGGCTGAGCAGCGGCGTGACCACTTTACTGACTGAGGCCAGTGCAGAATCATTAATGCTGTCCGCCGGTTTGCCGGAGAAGCTGAAGCTGTTCAGTGCGCCGATTACCATACTGGCGACAATAATCACTTTACCCGCACGTACCACAAAGCCTTTCAGACGCTGCCAGGTCTGCATAAACAGGGTTTTCATATGCGGTACGTGATACACCGGCAGTTCCATCACAAACGGTGAGGCTTCGCCGCGCATAATGGTGTGTTTGAGCAGCAGGCCGGTGAGGATAGCCACCACAATCCCGAGGATATACAGGGAGAAGACAATGCTTGCGCCGTTTTTGCCGAAGAAGGCGGCAGCGAAAACCGCGAAGATAGCCAGCCGCGCCCCGCAGGACATAAACGGTGCCATCAGGACGGTGATCAGTCGCTCGCGCGGCGCATCCAGGGTTCTGGCACCCATAATGGACGGCACGTTACAGCCGAAACCGACAATCAGCGGCACAAAGGATTTGCCCGGCAGTCCGAGTGCCTGCATCAGTCTGTCCATCACGAACGCGGCACGGGCCATATAACCGGAATCCTCCAGGAAGGAGAGGAACAGGTACATCATCCCGATTTGCGGCACCAGCGGCAGCACGGTGTTGATACCGCCGCCGACCCCCTGGGCGAGGAAAATGGTCAGCCAGTCCGGGAAGCCGAGCGTCATTCCCAGCCATTGTGTCCCGTTAATGAAAATGGCTTCCGAACCGCCTTCAAACAGCGGCTGTAATGCCCCGCCGATATTGATGGCGAGTACGAACATCAGGTACATCACAAACAGGAATACCGGAACGCCCAGCCAGCGGTTGAGGACAATGCTGTCCATCGCGGCGGTCAGCTTATTCGGCTCGGAATGGCTGTTATCAATCGTTGTTTCGCAGATATCCGCGATAGTCTGATAACGGGCATCCGCAATCACCAGTTCCGGCTCTTCCTGCTGCTGTGCCTGCATGGCGTCACGGACAGACTGCACATGCTCCGGGGTGAAACCGGCGCGCGCCTGGCTGTAGATATCCCCTTCCAGGCTTTGCAGTGCCAGCCAGCGGCGCTGTGTGGCGCTGAATTCTTCCGCAGGAATCGACTGCGCAAGCGTGTTCATGCTGTCGAGCAGAGCCGCCGGATAGTTCACCAGCACGTCATGCGGTGTCATTGTGTGTTTGTCGATCGCGGCTTTCAGCTCACAGATACCGGACGCGCGGGTGGAAACCAGCGGGATCACCGGGCAGCCGAGGCGCTCTGACAGGGCGTTGACATCAATATTGATGTTCGCTTTATCGGCGATATCCAACATATTGAGGGCGATAATGCAGGGAACACCCAGTTCCAGCAGTTGCAGCGTCAGATAGAGGTTGCGTTCCAGATTGGATGCATCGACAACGTTAATCAGCATGTCCGCTTCACCGCTGAGGATAAAGTGGCAGGCAATCTGTTCGTCTAAGGAAGTCTGTTCGGAGATGGTGGTCAGTGAGTAGGTGCCGGGTAAATCCACCAGCTCAATTTTGTGTTCCGGTGTGGTGAAATAACCGATTTTCCGTTCCACGGTCACACCGGCCCAGTTGCCGACGCGTTGTTTGGATCCGGTTAACTGGTTAAACAGCGTGGTCTTCCCTGAATTGGGATTACCGATGAGTCCCAGGGTGAGTGCTTTCATAGTGTCTTATGCCAATCAATAAATACAACCCCCTCTGCCGGCGGCAGAGGGAAAAGAGTGAGTCAGCGCGGGAGGTGCGGCGGATTACGCCTGCACGTCATCAAGCATCAGCAGCGCTAGGTCTTTTTTTCTGAGCATCAGGTTGACGTGCCGGGTTTCGATTTGGATCGGATCGCCCAGCGGAGCGCTGCGGATCACCCGGAAAACAGAGCCGGGCAGCATGCCCAGAGACAATAATTTCTGACGGTATGCCGGGCTGATTTCCCCGGAAAAGCCCAGAATTTTATAACTGTGTTGTGGCTGAAGTGTCATAAAGGCTCCGGTTAACCATGCAAACAGGAATGATATTGCAAATGATTATCGCACGAACAGTTTGGCAGAAAAATATCCCGTACAAATTTAATTGATACTGTAAATGCAAATCATAACCAACAATATTTTACCTATTTAGCCCGAAAATTAACCAGCAAAGTTTGATGTGCGTCAAGATATCCGGCGTATAAAACAATTGAGAGCAGATATTTCACGTCTTGATTTACGTTAATAACAATTTTTACGACTGGTTAACGCAATATGCGACTGACAGGAGGGAAATGTACGGGCAGCCGGGGCTGCCGCGTACATGATAGCAGGGGTATTACTTGCGCTTGCCGAATGCCGCGGCGAGGGCATCACCCATCGCACTGTTACCGGCAGCGCTGTCATTTTTACTGTTACGGGCAGGGCGGTTGTTCTGACGTTTTTCCGCCCGTGGTTTATCGCTGCCGCCACCACCACGGCGGGCCGCCGTTTCCGGTTCTTCGTCCATTCGCATGGTCAGCGCGATACGCTTACGGGCGATATCCACATCCAGCACTTTGACGCTGACAATATCCCCGGCTTTGACCACAGTATGCGGATCTTCCACATAGCGGTTGGCCAGCGAGGAGATATGCACCAGTCCGTCCTGATGAACACCAATATCGACAAAAGCACCGAAATTGGTGACGTTGGTGACCGCACCTTCCAGCACCATGCCCGGACGCAGATCATTCATGGTTTCAATACCATCGGCAAAGGTGGCGGTTTTAAACTCCGGACGCGGGTCACGGCCGGGTTTTTGCAGCTCTTTGAGGATATCGGAAACCGTCGGCACACCGAATTGTTCAGTGACAAAATCCTGTGCTTTCAGATTGCGCAGCACATCACCGTTACCCATCAGATCACTGAGGGTTTTTTGTGTGGCCTGCAGGATTTTTTCCACCACCGGATAGGCTTCCGGGTGAACGGTGGAGGCATCCAGCGCATTTTTACCGCCTGCGATACGCAGGAACCCGGCGCACTGCTCAAAGGCTTTCGGGCCGAGACGCGCGACTTTCAGCAGTTGTTTGCGGTCAGCAAAACGCCCGTTCTCATCACGCCAGTCAACGATATTCTGCGCAATGACTTTGCTTAGTCCGGCAACACGGGTCAGCAGGGCAACAGACGCGGTGTTGAGGTCAACACCAACGGCGTTGACGCAGTCTTCCACCACCGCATCCAGTTTACGGGCAAGCTGTGTCTGGCTGACATCATGCTGATACTGGCCGACACCGATGGATTTCGGGTCGATTTTCACCAGTTCGGCCAGCGGATCCTGTAACCGGCGGGCGATAGAAACGGCACCGCGCAGCGAGACATCCAGATCCGGAAACTCTGCCGCCGCCAGTTCTGACGCAGAATAAACCGAAGCACCGGCTTCGCTGACAATCACTTTCTGGGCTTTGATATCCGGGAACTGTTTCTGCACATCGGCAAAGAAACGTTCGGTTTCGCGGGACGCCGTTCCGTTACCGATCGCCACCAGTTCAACATGGTATTTCAGGCAGAGTGCCGCAACGGATGCCGCTGCTTTGGCGGTCTGACCGGTGTGCGGATAAATAGTATCCGTCGCCAGCACTTTACCGGTGGCATCCACCACCGCGACTTTCACCCCGGTCCGCAGACCCGGATCCAGTCCCATGGTGGCGCGCATCCCGGCTGGTGCCGCCATCAGCAAATCACTGAGGTTGCGGGCGAAGACATTGATAGCTTCATCTTCCGCTTTTTCACGCAGCGCAGCCATCAGCTCAGTTTCCAGGTGCAGCAGCACCTTGACCCGCCATGTCCAGCTCACCACCGCTTTGCGCCAGCTGTCCGCCGGGGCATTGTTAAAGCGGACGCCGAGATAATCGCGGATTAATTCTTCACAATAGCTCTCTTTCGGCGGCTCCTCACACTGCGGATCAGCATTGAGGGAGAGTTGCAGAATGCCTTCATTGCGACCGCGGAACATGGCCAGAGCACGGTGTGACGGGACATTGGCAATCGGTTCATGGTGATCGAAATAATCACTGAATTTTGCGCCTTCGGCTTCTTTGCCGCTGACCACAACGGAAACCAGGTGCGCATTACGCCACAGATAATCACGGACTTTCCCCAGCAGACCGGCATCTTCCGCAAAACGTTCCATCAGGATATAGCGGGCACCGTCGAGGGCGGCTTTGGTGTCGGCAACCCCTTTTTCGCTGTCAGTATAGGTGGCGGCGAGGGTTTCCGGATCCTGTGACGGGTCCTGCCACAGCGTGTCTGCCAGCGGTTCCAGACCGGCTTCCGCCGCAATCTGTCCGCGTGTGCGGCGCTTGGGTTTGTAAGGCAGGTAGAGGTCTTCCAGCTCCGTTTTGCTGAGCGTGCCGTTAATCGCCCCCGCCAGTTCCGGGGTCAGTTTGCCCTGATCCTCAATGGATTTGAGGATGGTCTGACGGCGGTCGTTCAGTTCGCGCAGGTAGCTGAGGCGGGTTTCCAGCTGACGCAGCTGAGTATCATCCAGGCCGCCGGTGACTTCTTTCCGGTAGCGGGCGATAAAAGGGACCGTATTTCCCTCATCCAGCAGGGTAATCGCGGCGGTGACCTGGCGGGTTTGCGCCTTCAGTTCACCGGCAATAATCTGGCTCAGAGATTCATTCATCATGATATTCTTTCCGGCTGCGATAAATTGATGTAAAAAAATTTCAGGGGACAGTTATACGTGTTCAAAACGGGAATTACCAGCCGGGATAAAGTAATATAAATGAATTATTCATAGCTGTTATCTTCCGGAAAATGCATTTAGTATTACAATTTATTTAAATAATTTATTTTTTGTTTAGGTAACATATGGCAAAAAGTAACCTGATTACCCGTGAAGGGTGGGATGCGCTGGATCAGGAGTTAAAATATCTCTGGAAAACAGAGCGTCCTCAGGTCACTCAGGCAGTGTCAGAAGCCGCTGCACAGGGAGATCGCTCGGAAAATGCCGAGTATATATACGGGAAGAAACGTCTGCGTGAAATAGACCGGCGTGTCCGGTTTCTTTCAAAACGTCTGGATGACGTAAAGATAGTTGAGCCGGATCCCCGCCAGGAAGGAAAAGTATTTTTCGGGGCGTGGGTGGAACTGGAAAATGACGATGAAGAAATTCAGACTTTTCGCATCGTCGGACCTGATGAGTTTTCCCCGGCAAAGAAATGGATTTCAGTCGATTCCCCTGTGGCCCGGGCATTAATCGGAAAACAGGCGGATGATGAAGTAATGGTAATAACACCTAACGGTGAAGTGAATTATGTCATTTTGTCTATCCGCTATCATCCGATTGCTGAGTAGGCACCATTAATCTGAAGAGTTGCATGAAAAAATGAACCCGGGAGTCAAACATGCAGGAAAGTTATAAGGTCCTTGTCGTTGATGATGACATGCGTCTGCGTGCGCTGCTTGAGCGCTATCTGAGTGAGCAGGGTTTCCAGGTCCGTACCGCCGCGAATGCGGAACAAATGGATCGCCTGCTGACGCGTGAATCAATTCATCTTATTGTCCTGGATCTGATGTTACCGGGCGAGGACGGGCTGTCTATCTGCCGCCGTCTGAGAAGTCAGAATAACCCGATTCCGATCATTATGGTGACGGCGAAAGGGGAAGAAGTGGATCGCATTGTCGGGCTGGAAATCGGTGCGGATGATTATATTCCGAAGCCGTTTAACCCGCGTGAACTGCTGGCACGTATCCGCGCGGTGCTGCGCCGTCAGGCGAATGAACTGCCGGGTGCGCCGTCTCAGGATGATGCGGTGATTCAGTTCGGTAAATTCAGACTGAACCTCGGCACCCGTGAGATGTTCCACGAAGATGAAAATATGCCGCTGACCAGCGGTGAGTTCGCGGTGCTGAAAGTGCTGGTGTCTCACCCGCGTGAACCGCTGTCCCGCGATAAGCTGATGAGTCTGGCACGCGGTCGTGAGTACAGCGCAATGGAACGTTCAATCGACGTGCAGATTTCCCGTCTGCGCCGCATGATTGAGGAAGATCCGACACATCCGCGTTATATCCAGACCGTCTGGGGACTGGGTTACGTCTTCGTTCCGGACGGCAACAAGGCATGAAGCGGCTGCGGTTCTCGCCGAGGAGCACCTTTTCACGCTCGTTATTTCTGGTCATTTTCCTGTTGTTTGCAACCATAACAACAAGTTATCTGGCCGTTGTGAACTTTATTGTCATGCCCAGCCTGCAGCAGTTTAACCGGGTGCTGGCCTATGAAGTACGCACACTGATGAGTGAAGAGATGGTGCTGAAGGACGGAACCGCAGTGCGTGTTTCGCCGGCGCTGCGTAAGAAAATTTATGAAGAGCTGGGGATTACCTTTTTTACCGAAAAAACAGCCGATGAGGGCGGATTGCGCTGGGCGCGTCATTTTGAGTCCCTCAGTAAACAGATGAGTCATTATCTGGAAGGTTATGCGGATGTCCGGCTGGAAGTCGGCCGCGATTATCCCGTGCTGTGGCTGAACTCCTATATCGCCCCGGATGTCTGGGTGAGAGTGCCGCTGACCGAAATCGGTCAGGATCAGTTCTCCCCGATCTTCCGTTATATTTTTGCTTTTCTGCTGATTGTCTTTGCCGGGGTCTGGGTGTTTATCCGCTATCAGAACCGTCCGCTGACCGAGCTGGAATCCGCAGCCCGGCAAATCGGTACCGGCGGCCCGCTGGTTCCGGTACGGGAAGCCGGGGCGGCAGAAGTGCGTTCGGTTATCCGTTCGTTTAACCAGATGTCCAGGGATATCAAAACGCTGGAGCAGGATCGCACTGTGCTGATGGCTGGTGTCAGCCATGATTTACGTACACCGCTGACCCGAATCCGCCTGGCAACAGAAATGATGAACCCGGACGATGACTATCTGGCGGAATCCATCAACAATGATATTGAAGAGTGTGACGGCATCATTGAACAGTTTATGGCGTATCTGCGCACCGGCCGTGAGATGGAGATGGTGCATCTGGAACTGACATCTGTCCTCAATGAGGTGATTGAAGCGCACATCCACTCGGATGTCACACTTCAGAATGATGTTATTCAGGCACCGGTTTATCTCACCGGTAACCCGATTGCGATTAAACGTGCACTGGGCAACATGCTGGTCAATGCCACCCGCTACGGTAACGGCTGGATCCGTGTCAGCAGCGGCGAAGACGGGCATTTCGCCTGGTTTCAGGTGGAAGATGACGGCAACGGTATTGATGAGGCGGATATTCCGGACCTGTTCCAGCCGTTTGTGCAGGGTGAAAAAGCGCGCAGTAATAAAGGCACCGGGCTGGGGCTGGCGATTCTGCGCCGGATTGTGGATGCGCATGACGGTAAAATCGAGGTCGGCCGCAGTCAGCGCGGCGGGTTCCGTATCCGCGTGATGCTGCCGCTGCCGGATGACAGAGACGATTAATAATTATGACAGCCGCATGTCATCGTCATATGGCTGTCATAATTCCCCGCAGGACATCCTGCTCTCCGGAGTTTTGCGTTTAATAACAATTAAATCAACGAATTAAATTTATTCCCCGGTATTGTTTCTTTCCGCTATTTTTCCGGTTTTGTGTCCCCGCGCACCTGCAATGTCATAAAACTGTCATATAACCTACATATTATTGTCACCAGATTGTCCTATTTTCCCTCATGTTCCGACATTAACCAGATACAACGTTTATCGTCATTATCTATAAATCCCGTCAGGAGGGATCATGAAACCGATGCGTACCGCAGTAGCCACTGTTATGGCAGCGACACTTTCTCTCTCTGCATTTTCTGCATTTGCCGCGACCAGTCTGACCGGGGCGGGTGCAACATTCCCTGCGCCGGTATATGCGCAGTGGGCTGATACTTACCAGAAAGAAACCGGCAACAAAGTCAACTACCAGGGGATTGGTTCCTCCGGTGGTGTGAAGCAGATTGTCGCCAACACCGTTGATTTCGGAGCGTCAGATGCACCGCTGTCCGAAGATAAACTGGCTGCAGATAATTTATTCCAGTTCCCGACCGTGATCGGCGGTGTAGTACTGGCCGTCAACCTGCCGGGCCTGAAGTCCGGTGAACTGGTGCTCGACGGTAAAACCCTGGGTGATATCTATCTGGGTAACATCAAAAAATGGAATGACCCGGCAATTACCAAACTGAACCCGTCAGTGAAACTGCCGGATCAGGATATCGCCGTTGTCCGCCGTGCGGATGGTTCCGGTACCTCGTTCGTCTTCACCAGCTACCTGTCAAAAGTCAGCCCTGACTGGAAAGAAAAAGTCGGTGCAGGCTCTACTGTTAACTGGCCGGTGGGTCTCGGCGGTAAAGGTAACGACGGTATCGCCGCATTTGTTCAGCGTCTGCCGGGCTCTATCGGTTACGTGGAATACGCCTACGCCAAACAGAATAAACTGGCTTACACCAAACTGATTTCTGCGGACGGTGATGCGGTTTCCCCGACCGGCGAAAGCTTCAGTAACGCAGCGCGTAAAGCCGAGTGGTCAAAAAGTTTCGCTCAGGATTTGACTAACCAGCCGGGTCCGAATGCATGGCCGATTACCTCCACCACCTTCATCCTGGTTCACACTAACCAGAAAGATGCCGCCAAAGGGCAGGAAGTTCTGAAATTCTTTGACTGGGCATACAAGAACGGCGGTGAGCAGGCAGAGAAACTGGATTACGCGGTACTGCCGCAGGAAGTGATTGAACAAATCCGCGCATCATGGAAAACCAGTGTCAAAGACAGCAGCGGTAAGCCGCTGTACTGATACGGCAGATGATGAAGTAACGATTTATCAGTAATCGATCCCCCCGTACCGGGGGGATCTGTGTAAAAACGGAAGCGACTATGGCCGAACTGAAAACGGCAATGAAACCACCAAGCAAACGCGGCGACCAACTTTTCAGTGCCCTGGTAAAACTGGCGGCGCTGATTACGCTATTGTTGCTTGGCGGAATTATTATTTCACTGATTATTGCGTCATGGCCGAGCATTGAAAAATTCGGCTTAGGTTTCTTATGGAATAAAGAGTGGAACCCGCCGGCAGAAGAGTACGGGGCACTGGTACCGATTTACGGCACCATCGTAACCTCGGTTATCGCCCTGCTGATTGCGGTC
The DNA here is from genome assembly GCF_029835375.1 of Morganella sp. GD04133. Classification (NCBI taxonomy): domain Bacteria; kingdom Pseudomonadati; phylum Pseudomonadota; class Gammaproteobacteria; order Enterobacterales; family Morganellaceae; genus Morganella; species Morganella sp. GD04133. The sequence goes on from NZ_JAODZS010000006.1 coordinate 116,972, forward strand.
CCGGTGAGTTTCGGGATTGCGCTGTTCCTGACCGAACTGGCACCGAACTGGCTGCGCCGTCCGCTGGGTATCGCGATCGAGCTGTTAGCCGCTATTCCGAGTATCGTTTATGGCATGTGGGGACTGTTTGTCTTTGCCCCGCTGTTTGCCACCTATTTCCAGCAGCCGGTCGGCGAGGTGATGTCCAGCATCCCGATTGTCGGCGAGCTGTTCTCCGGTCCGGCCTTCGGGATCGGTATCTTGGCAGCGGGCGTTATCCTTGCCATCATGATCATTCCGTATATTGCCTCGGTGATGCGTGATGTGTTCGAGCAGACGCCGGTGATGATGAAAGAATCCGCTTACGGCATCGGCTGTACCACCTGGGAGGTGATCTGGCGGATTGTGCTGCCGTACACCAAGAACGGGGTGATCGGCGGCGTGATGCTGGGTCTGGGCCGCGCCCTGGGGGAGACCATGGCGGTGACCTTTATCATCGGTAACACCTATCAGCTGGACAGCTTCTCGCTGTACATGCCGGGCAACAGTATTACCTCGGCGCTGGCAAACGAGTTCGCGGAAGCGGAATCCGGGCTGCATACCGCGGCATTGATGGAGCTGGGGCTGATTCTGTTTGTCATCACCTTTATCGTTCTTGCTATCTCCAAATTTATGGTGATGCGCCTGAATAAGAAAGAGGGACGCTGAGATGACTGACATGAATATTCAGCAACCGAAAGTGGATATCAGCGCACGGCAGAAACGCCAGTTCTGGCGTCGCCAGAAAAACCGCGTTGCCCTGTTTTTATCCATGTCCACTATGGCATTCGGGCTGTTCTGGTTAATCTGGATCCTGTTCTCGACTGTCACCAAAGGGATGGACGGCATGTCGCTGGCGCTGTTCACCGAAATGACACCGCCGCCGAATACCGAAGGCGGGGGTCTGGCGAACGCCATTGTCGGTTCCGGCCTGCTGATCTTGTGGGCGACCGTTATCGGAACCCCGCTCGGCATTCTTGCCGGGATTTATCTGGCGGAATACGGCCGCAAATCCTGGCTGGCGGAAGTCACCCGGTTTATTAATGACATTTTGTTATCCGCACCGTCGATTGTGGTCGGGCTGTTTGTTTACACCATCGTGGTGATGCAAATGCAGCACTTCTCCGGCTGGGCGGGGGTGATTGCCCTGGCACTGTTACAGATCCCGATTGTTATCCGCACCACGGAAAACATGCTGCGTCTGGTGCCGGACAGTCTGCGCGAAGCGGCGTATGCCCTCGGCACACCAAAATGGAAAATGATTTCAGCGATTACCCTGAAAGCCTCGGTCTCCGGGATTATCACCGGGGTGCTGCTGGCGATTGCCCGTATTGCCGGAGAAACGGCGCCGCTGCTCTTTACCTCCCTCTCCAACCAGTTCTGGAGTACGGATCTGATGCAGCCGATTGCCAACCTGCCGGTCACCATCTTCAAGTTTGCCATGAGTCCGTTTGCGGAATGGCAGAGTCTGGCCTGGGCGGGTGTCCTGCTGATCACACTGTGTGTGCTGTTAATTAATATCGTGGCGCGTGTGCTGTTTGCGAAGAAAAAGCACTGATTAAATGACTGCGGATGAATGAGAGAGAGTCATGAGTAAAATTCAAAACGTAACTGAAAGCAAAATTCAGGTTCGTGATCTGAACTTCTATTACGGTCAGTTCCACGCGCTGAAAAATATCTCGCTGGATATCGCCAAAAATAAAGTCACGGCTTTTATCGGCCCGTCCGGTTGCGGGAAATCGACCCTGCTGCGCACCTTCAACAAAATGTACGCGCTGTATAATGAACAGCGTGCGGAAGGGGAAATCCTGCTGGATGGTACCAATATTCTGACAGATACCCAGGATATCGCGTTATTACGCGCCAAAGTCGGCATGGTGTTCCAGAAACCGACGCCGTTCCCGATGTCCATCTATGACAACATTGCCTTTGGTGTCCGTCTGTTTGAAAAACTGCCGCGCGCCGAGATGGATGAGCGGGTGCAGTGGGCGCTGACCAAAGCGGCGCTGTGGAACGAAACCAAAGATAAACTGCATCAGAGCGGCTACAGCCTCTCCGGCGGTCAGCAGCAGCGTCTGTGTATTGCCCGCGGTATTGCTATCCGCCCTGAGGTTCTGCTGCTGGATGAGCCGTGCTCGGCGCTGGATCCAATTTCCACCGGGCGTATTGAAGAGCTTATCAGCGAGCTGAAATCGGAATATACCGTGGTGATCGTCACCCATAACATGCAGCAGGCGGCGCGCTGTTCTGACCATACTGCGTTTATGTATCTGGGCGAACTGATTGAATTCAGTGATACTGATACCCTGTTTACCACCCCGGGCAAGAAACAAACCGAAGATTACATCACCGGTCGTTATGGCTGATGCGGAGACAATCATGGAAAATCTGAATCACAATAAACATATTTCCGGGCAGTTTAATGCTGAATTAGAGCATATCCGCACAGAAATGATGACGATGGGCGGGCTGGTGGAAGAGCAGCTCAGCAAAGCGATCACTGCTATGCATAACCAGGATGAAGACCTGGCGCGTGAGGTTATCGCCGGTGACAAGCAGGTCAACATCATGGAAGTGATGATTGATGAAGCCTGTGTCCGTATTATTGCCAAACGCCAGCCGACGGCGAGCGACCTGCGCCTGATTATGGCGATCTCCAAAACCATTGCCGAGCTGGAACGCATCGGGGATGTGGCGGACAAAATTGCCAAAACTGCGCTGGAAAAATTTTCACATCAGCATCAGCCGCTGCTGGTCAGTCTGGAATCTCTCGGCCGCCATGCCATTCAGATGCTGCATGATGTGCTGGATGCCTTTGCGCGGATGGATATTCAGGAAGCTATCCGCATCTACCGCGAAGATCAGAAAGTGGATCAGGAATATGAAGGGATTGTCCGTCAGTTAATGACCTATATGATGGAAGATCCGCGCACTATCCCGAGTGTCCTGACCGCACTGTTCTGTGCCCGCTCTATCGAGCGTATCGGTGACCGCTGCCAGAATATCTGTGAATTTATCTTCTATTACGTGAAGGGGCAGGATTTCCGTCATGTGAAAGGGGATGATGTGGAACGTATCCTGCTCGGTGAGCATGTGATTGAAGTTTCCGCGCATAGTAATAACGGCGAAAAAGGGAATGATCCGGCATAACAGGATTGCTTCTCCGGCGATATTGTCTGTTTTTGTAAAAGTCCCTGTCCTGATTTGACCCTGGAGTTAACTCCGGGGTTTATACTTTCTGAAACAGACAAAACAGTGTTTCCGGAGGTGTACGATGGGTTTATTCAGCCGGTTTTTTAACAGCGGGGGCGGATCCGGTCACGGGAACCGCAGCAGCGGTCATGGCCGCAAGCACGGTAATACGGGTTACAATAAGCATGGTCGTGACAATAATGGTTACCCGGAGCAGTTAAGCAATAACGCTGAGCAGACTATCACCGGATATTGTCAGAAATGCGGTACCGGCTATCCGCCGGACAGCCGTTTCTGCGGGCGGTGCGGTAATGCCCTCAATCCGTAAGGCAAATGCCGGTCATCACCTGACCGGCATGTTCAATTCAGTTTTTTCTCTGTCCGCACATTGCGTCCTTTATCATTAATGCTGATCAGCGTGACGGACTCTCCTGCAGATAATTGCCCTGTATATGCCACCCGGCTCTCTGAATAAGGGGCGAGCATCACGGTGCTGATATGTGACGGTGTATTATCTCCGCCGGAGACGAGCGCGGATAATGTGAAATAGTAAGGCGCCGGATTTTTCAGAATCAGCGTTTCTCCAGATAAAGAGGCAGAAATCTGTTCCGGAACCGCATCCGGCGGCAGCGAAAGGTCATCCGGCCGGTAAAACAGCTTTATCCGTGTCCGCAGGGCAAATTGCAGGGTATTACCGGTGGTGGTTGTCTTCGCCGGAATATCCACCACATTGAGATAAAAAACCGATTCCCGGTCGCGGGGCAGGCTGTTTGCCAGAACACGGATTTTCAGTTGCTGCCCGCCGCCTCCGGCGATCCGCGTCACCGGCGGCACCACCATAAACGGGGCGCTGCTGGTTTCCGGCGAGGAATTGATATCCCCCTCATCCACCCAGCTCTGCACCAGTGATGGCATGTCTCCGCTGTTGGTCAGCTGGATCTCTGCATTTTCCTGATTGCCCGGGTAAATCACCCGTGTGGTATTGATGACAACACCGGCGTATCCCGCCTGCATGCACAGGAGCAGAATGATAAGAATGCCTGTCCGCATCGTGTCCTCCGGCGGTTCAGTTGTAGGAGAAAACCAGGGTCGCGGAACTGCTCATTTTTCCCTGTGTCACCGTACCCGGACTGTAGGGATAGTAATACGCGCCGAGATCGACAGAGAAAGCCGGTGAGACTGCGCTGCCTTTGGCGGCAGTGAAAATACTGGTGGCACTGCCCTGAGCATTGGCACTGTCAGAAAACTGCACCGGGCTGCTGAGGTTACCGGCTTTCACCACGCGGAAGCCGACACCACCGGCACCGCCGGAAACGGTATTGGTCAGCACGGTTTTGTCGGACGGCTGTAAATTGGACGACGACAGGAACATGGCAATATCCCGGGACGCAGTGTTACCCGTGAGGAGGCCGTCACAGGTAAAATTGAGGCGGAACGGGGTGTATCCGGCTTTATCGGTGGTTTTAACGGCATTGATACTCATCAGCGGCAGACTGACAGTCAGCCCGGCATTGGTAAAGGTACAGGTGGTCACCGGTGGATTGTAAGTAACCTGCACCGGCTGCAAAAACATATCATTCGGATCAGCCGGCCATTGCAGCGTCAGTAAAAACTGCAAAATCTTACTGACAAGCGCAGCCAGCCAGCCCACCAGCCCCAGCGTGGTGGCATCAGAGGCAAAAATGACTGGTGTAATCGTCACTGTATCACCCGGGACTTTGGTGTAGTTACCGGTTGGTGTAGTGACGAGATCAAAACGCAGTGTGAAACCGGTATTGAGTTCTGTCCCGTTGTGAGTACCTGCTGCCAGGCCGGAAACACTCTTTTTTGTCTGAGCCGTCAGGGTGATATTGACGAGTTGTGCGCCGTTATTAAATCCGATTGTTGCTGTCCGGCCATTAAAAGGGGAGTCGATTCCGATGGTATTCGGAAACAGCACCACTGCTGTCGTACAGGTAAACTGGCCGCTGAAGTTGGTCTGAGATACTTTCGATACGGTTGTGGTGGCGCCGATCAAATCAGCCGAAAGATCCAGCACCACGGCCGGCGCTGTCTGGGTGGATGTTACCGAACAGGTGGCATAAGCGGCCCTGCTGCTTATCACCGTCAGGAATAAAAGTAATACAGCGGCGGATGTTTTCATCATTGTTTCCTTTTACCGGCAGATGTTGTGATTTTTATCCGGCGTGACCACCGGATTGCGGATAACACACTGCTGTTTCCCGTCTGCCGTCAGTTTTATAATCAGTGAAGACGGCAACTGCCCGCTTTTCAGATAGAGCAACCCGGACTGCCCGACATACCCCAGCGGCTGATGCTGTTCATCGGTCACTTCTGTGCCGAACGGCAGTGTGCCGCCGTTTTCCCGTGCCGCCCGCAGAATGAAAGTCTGGCGCGGATCGGTTTCCATGCGGATATAACTGACCGCGCCTTTATACGGGCTGACCTGACCGATATTACCGGTCACTTCGGCACCGGAACTTTTTTCTGTGTCTGACAGGGTGTAAGAGTTGGCGCGGTAAGGGACGGATTGTGTCATCAGTACCACACCCTCACTGTTTGTCAGGGATGCTTTATCGGAATTCACCATCCGGTTACCGGCCTGCGGGGCATCAATAATGGTATAGGTATTGCCGGTGTCACCGGACATGGCGATATGGCCAGGGATCGCGACGATAGTTCCTTTTGCCCCGGCACCCGCCTGACGGTAATCGTTACCCTCACTGAATGAGCCGGACAGGGTGCTGTACGGGTTGCGGTAAGTAAGGTTCGCGCCCGCCAGGTTACTGCCGCCGTTCTGGTTTGAGCCGGTCAGCGTGTAGTTAACCAAATCATCTTTACCGGCGGTTCCGCTCAGGCTGACCGTTGTTTGCTGATAACGGGAATCGGTGGCGTAAATACCGCTGCTGAGAGAGGCATTTTTGCCGAAAACAGAAATTGGCACGCTGACATTCAGGTAAAACCGGGTTTCATTTTTATCATCAAAATTGCGGGTGCGTGATGCAGACACGGTATAACTGATATCGTTATAACTGTTTGAATATCCAAGCTGATATTCCCGGTTGCTGCCGCCGGAATTCCAGTAATCCCGGTGTGTGCCGGAGATATAAATCACCCCCCGGTTCTCGCCCAGATACTGATTTAAATTCACGGTGAAGGTATTTTTAGCCCGCGCACCGCGCATGGCATCCATCGTCATCAGATCCGGTATTTGACGCGGCGTGTTATCGGTGAGGTTTTCCTGTTCATTGCGATACGCATCCCACGCCCGGTAGTTATTCTACTGATAGATAGCGTCGGTGAAACTGTAAAAATTCCCGGTGGAGTAGCGGTATGTCGCGAGAGTCAGGTTTGTTGAGGTGGTGCTGACAAACTTACTGTAGGCAATACGATAGCTCTGGCCGCTTTTGCGGCCGGTTTTAAAGTCCGCATCCGCCTGCGTCACATCAACAGAAAGCGCGCCAAACGGCAGATTCCAGGCGCTTCCCGCCAGAAGAGAGCGGTAATCTTTTCCGGCAATCCCGCCGGTATACAGTGTCACGGTATTATTCAGCCCGTAACGGAATTCCCCCTGCACAAACGCCGGGCGGTAGTGTGTATTATCCAGCCGGGCCTGACCGGCGGTCAGACTGTAATTATAAATTCCCTCTTTCAGCATATCGGGTACAGCGGAGAAGGGGACGGTAAATGATTCTTTCCGTCCGTCCGCTTCCTGAATAATGACAGAAAAATCGCCGCTGCCGCCGGTCGGCTGAATATCACGGAACATAAACTCACCCGGCGGCACGTTTTCCTGAAAAATAAGGTTTCCGTTCTGGTAAATACTGACGAGGGCATTCGTCTGAGCAACACCCCGGATGATTGGTGCGAATCCCTGACCGGATGGCGGCAGCATATTCATATCCGTTGCCAGTGATGCGCCTCTGAATTTAAAACTGCCGAACAGAGAAGGCGGTGTATAAAAATCCCCCAGCGTCAGCGCAGATAAAATATGGCTGATCGGACGGTAAAGGTAACGGCTGTTATTTTTCCAGCCTTTCTGTCCGCCGGAATAAGAGGTATAAACCGATTCATCGCGGAATTGCCAGACACCGAGGTTCAGCCCGGAATTTACCGTGGCAAAAAAGCTGTCATTACTCTGTTTGTTATTCTTTTTTTGTCTGGCGTTATAGTAATTGACGTTATAGCCGAGAATAACGGCAGGCTGCCCGTGATCCCATAATTCCGGGTCAATATAACCGGCATCGGCAGTCTTTACCCCGATTTGCGGCACGGACAAATCTAACCGCAATGTACTTTTATTCAGGTGATAAGTCAGTCCGGCAGTCAGCTCATCTGCCGGTACCGGTTGTTTCTCTGCGGATAATTTTTTCGCATCATCTGAAAGATTCAGCCCGAGCTTATTAATATCCGCCGGCTGAAAATTCAGGGCATTATTATGCTCTCCCACTTCAACGGTAAACTGGCCTTTCCAGGTGTTATTGACATAAACGTCCATCAGCTGATCGCCGGATGGTAGTGTATTTTCCTGATATAAACGTGAAATATCCCCTTTAGCGGATTCACCGGCCAGCAGGGTGGTATCGAATTCTTCCGTAACGCCTTCGCGGGGATAGCTCCATAATCCGGCAATAATCAGAATCGGCAGGCAGTGTTGTGTTTTCACGTTATTATCGTCCGTCAGAAGGTAATATTCTTCGACTTATACACACCGTAATCATCGACATAGGTTACTGAGGCATTACGGGCCGCGGGTTTATTTTTCAGTGGTAATTGTTTCTCAGAAAAGGGCGGGATCATGTCGGCGGCAGCCAGCCATGTGTGACTGCTGTCATTAGCATTGACCGCCGCAATAGTGAAATGATACGGGGAATTATTGGTGACGGATAAATGGTCACCATTAAGCCGCCACTGAGTATTATCAATAACCGTTTCCGGATTTGCCGTCAGCTCGGCAGGGCGGTAAAACAGCTTTATCCGTGACCGCAGGGCTACCTGTAACACACTTTTTCCTTTGGCATTGGCGGGGGTGGCCGGAATATCCAGCACACTGAGATAAAAGACACTTTCCCGGTCATCCGGTAATTTTTCATTATTTTTCTTTATTTTAAGCTGCTGCCCCTGCATACCGTCTATTTTGACAATCGGCGGATAAACATAAAACGGGGAACGGCTGTTTTCCGGTGTGGCATTAATATCACCGTCATCTGTCCAGCTCTGGGCTAATGACGATGTCTGGCTGTTGTTATTCAGCTGAACAGTAATGCTGTCATTTTCTTCATGATAAATAAGCCGCGTTCCGTTAATCACGATATTAGCGGCGGCATTACCGGATAAAATAAGCATCATCAGAAAAAAGAATCGGTGTTTCATTATATTCCCCTGTAAACAGTCAGGCTTTTTGACAAGCCTGACTGTCTGACAATGGTTATAAATAAGAGACTGTATAAATCACGTTGGAATGTACAGGCCCGACTTTTGCCGGAGAGGTATTGGTTTTGTAATAACTGGCAATTAATGTCACCTGATCCGATGCCGGAGCGGTTTTATCTCCCTTCACTCCGGTGTCATATGCTGCATTCAGTGAAAGTGCCACTGACGGTGCGGTTGTTGACGATAAACTGAACCCGACATTTTTCGCGACGGACGGATCCCCTTCATTAACAGTATCGTTAATCAGGTAATTTCCGGTTGACGATATATTATTGGGGGATTCGAAATGTATTTTCAGGTTACTTCCGGGCGGTACTGATGCGGGCGCACAATCAGAAAATGTCATGGTAAAGGCTTTCTGATTTTTGGTAATGACGGTATTTGCGGTTACCCCGGCATCCGTTACGGTAATCGGATCTAATAATACGGCGAAGTCGGCGCTGTTGCCTCCGTTTATGGTACAGGTGGTATCACTGATAGCACCTGTGATGTTTATAATTCCGCCCGCAGCGGTGACCGCAGACGCTGAACCTGAAAAAAAGGCGGCAGAAACTAATGCCGTAATAAGCGTTTTCTTTAACATGGTTAACTCCGGTAAAAATAAGATACCAGACTGAAAAAAATAAGAGGCTATTTTTGCGGATTTTCATTTAAAGAGACCAATAATAATCAGTCTCTTTAAATTTAGAATCATCAGGTATATTTACCAGTACTTAATTTTGAATTTTACAGATATGTGATTATTGTCAAGATTTATAAATTTACACGCTCATAATGTGTATTTTCTTCATAAGTTCGAATTCATTTTTTATTTTGGTGACAATGGAAAGATAAATATACAGATAATAAGATGTGATTGTTTATTAACAGGTTGCTGATAAATAATTTCTTTTGGATATTAATTTTAATTAACAACAGTATGGGTTGTTAAGTATCGCTTATCAGGATCATGAAATATTTCAGCGGGGAAAATAACGTATGATTTTATTTCAATAAATAATCATAAATTATGTAATTAGTTTTTTTAATAAGAATGGATGTATTACAAATAACAGGTGTTATTGAGGGAGGCAGTCTGTCCTGTGTTCATCTTAGAACAATCAGTTATGGAATTATTCTTTCTTAGTATTTCAGGAACTAAGCGGGAGTTGATAGCGTGAGATGGTGATTTACACAAATTGACGTTTTCCGTGACTGATTCCAGGGGTGTGTATGAAACCGACATTATTTGTTCCGGCTCTGCTTGCTGGTTTAGCATTAGTAAGTGGTACAGCACAGGCTGATAAGCTTGATGACATTCAGAAAGCCGGCGTGATCCGTATTTCGGTTTTTGACAGCAACCCGCCGTTCGGCTTTATCGATCCGCAGACCAAAAAACTGGCCGGTTATGACGTGGATATTGCACAGGCTGTTGCTGATGACCTCGGTGTGAAGCTGGAACTGCGCCCGACCAACCCCGCAAACCGTATTCCGCTGCTGGTCTCCGGCAAAGTGGATTTAATCGGGGCGAACTTCACGATTACCGATGAGCGTGCCAAACAGGTGGATTTTTCCATTCCTGATTTTCAGACCGGACAAAAATTTATTGCCCGCAAAGGCGTGCTGAAAACCCCGGAAGATGTGGCAAAACTGCGCATCGGTGCGGATAAAGGCACCGTTCAGGAAGTGACGCTGCGCGAGAAATATCCGGGCACCAAAGTGATTTCTTATGATGATACCCCGCTGGCGTTCGCCGCGCTGCGTAATGGTAACGTTGATGCTATCACGCAGGATGATGCCAAACTGGTCGGGCTGCTGGGTAACCTGCCGGAGTCAGTAAAAGCGGAGTTTGAACTCTCGCCGTTCAGTCTGACCCGTGAATACCAGGCACTGGCGGCACCGAAAGGGGAAACCCGTCTGGTGGAAGCGGTAAACAAAACCCTGCTGAAACTCGAAAGTGAGGGTAAATCACAGCAGATTTATAACCAGTGGTTTGGTCCGGGCACCAAAGCCGAACAACCGCGCGGTGAATTTAAGTTTGCTCCGCTGGCTGATCAGCCGAAGTAATGTGAGTGTGTTTTCTGAATCAGGCCTCACTCCGGTGAGGCTTCCTGCATTTCTGCGGCAACAGACGGGATGAGCGGATGTTTGAGCAATTTATAAGTGCGCACTTACTTGCGCCGGAGTATCTGGGGTGGCTGGGGCAGGGGTTTGTGATCACCCTGCTTATCTCATTCTGGACGATTCTCGCGGCGACACTGCTGGGTTTTCTGCTGGTGGCCGGGCGGGACAGTCAGTTCGCGCCGCTCCGCTGGTTAGTCAGTGCTTACACCAGTGTATTCCGGAATACGCCGCTGCTGGTGCAGCTGTTTTTCTGGTATTTCGCTTCCGGGGAAATTCTGCCGCAGGCGCTGAAAATCTGGCTGAATACGCCGCATGAAATTGAACTGGCGGGGCTGACACTCGCCTGGCCGTCATTTGAATTTATCGCCGGATGGTTCGGGCTGACACTCTATTCCGCGCCGTTTATTGCGGAAGAATTACGGGCGGGGATTGCCGGGGTCGGGCGTCAGCAAAAATCAGCCGCGCTGGCGCTCGGGCTGACACCGTGGCAGTCCATGTGTTATGTGGTGCTGCCGCAGGCGGTCAGAATCGCCATGCCGCCGCTGCTCGGGCAGTATATGAATGTAGTGAAAAACTCGTCCCTGACGATGGCAATCGGGGTGGCTGAACTCTCTTATGCATCACGTCAGGTGGAAAGTCAGTCCTTGCAAACCTTTGAAGCCTTCGGGGTTGCGACGATCCTCTATATCGCCATTATTGCGGTGATGGAAGCCTTCGGGCAGTGGCGGACACAACGGGCGCTGGCACAGGGGCATTAAGATGGATTTTTCCGTAATTCGTGATAACTGGGAATACCTGCTGTTCGGTACGTTCCCGGACGGCCCGCTTGAGGGCGCGGCACTGACACTGGTGATCAGCCTGATTGCCGGGGCCATTTCTGTCGTGCTCGGGACTATCGGCGGGGTGATGCTGGCAATGCTGCGTGGCTGGTGGGTAAACCTGTTCGCGGCATTTCTCGGGTTTTTCCGTGCGATTCCCATCATTATGCTGATATTTTGGGTCTATTTCCTGCTGCCGATCGCCTTTGGTGTGGATGTGCCGGAAATCACCACGGTAGTCTGTGCGCTGGCGCTGGTCACCTCTGCTTATATTGCCCACGGTGTGAAGGCCGGTATTCTGGCGATCGGCAAAGGGCAGTGGCAGGCGGGGATGTCCCTCGGTTTCAGCCGGTGGGAAGTGCTGTGGCATATTGTGTTGCCGCAGGCGCTGCGGATGATGATCCCGTCCTTTATTAATCAGTGGATTGCGCTGATTAAAGACACCTCGCTGGCCTATATCGTCGGTGTGGGGGAGTTGTCATTCCTCGCGTCTCAGGTCAATAACCGCAGTATGGTCTACCCGACAGAGATTTTCCTGTTTGTCGCTTTTATCTATTTTGTGATGTGTTCGGGGCTGGAGTTGGGGGCAAATGCCCTGATGCGCCGTTATTCATTACAGCGGCAGCCTCGTCAGTCATGGCTTGCCCGCCTGTTTGGCAGGGGAAGAGAGAAACCGGTGCGGCTGTCAGAAAAACCGGCATCCTGTTCATCATAAGTTTGATCAATAACAATCCCGGCATCGTTAATGGCCGGGATTTTCCCGCAATGAAACGCAAACGTTTTCTTTTTTAAAATGATGCGGTAGGATAAGCCGAAAAAAACAAATTTCCGGGACTCCTTATTCATGACTACTCCGACTTCCGGCACTGATCCTCATCAGGGCCTGCTCCAGCGCGTGTTTAAATTACAGGAACACGGCACCACTGTCCGCACAGAAGTTATTGCCGGGCTGACCACTTTCCTCACCATGGTGTATATCATCTTTGTAAACCCGCAGATCCTCTCGTTCGCCGGGATGGATATCAAAGCGGTGTTTGTCACCACCTGTCTGATTGCGGCCATCGGCAGTATCGGGATGGGGTTATTTGCTAACCTGCCGGTGGCGGTTGCGCCGGCAATGGGGCTGAATGCCTTTTTCGCCTTTGTGGTGGTGGGTGCAATGCACTACTCCTGGGAAGTGGCGATGGGCGCGATTTTCTGGGGCGCGGTCGGGTTGTTTATTCTGACCTTACTGCGCATCCGTTACTGGCTGATTGCTCATATCCCGCTGAGTCTGCGGGTCGGGATCACCAGCGGTATCGGGCTGTTTATCGCCATGATGGGGCTGAAAAACGCCGGTATTATTGTGCCGAACCCGGATACCCTGGTGACTATCGGTAAGTTTACCGATCACAGTGTGGTGCTGGGCGCGCTGGGCTTCTTTATTATCGCCATTCTGGCGGCGCGTAATATTCACGCGGCGGTGCTGGTCTCGATTGTGGTGACAACCTCCATCGGGCTTTTCCTCGGGGATGTCACTTACAAGGGCGTGTTTGATGTACCGCCGGGAATTACCTCGGTTGTCGGCCATGTCGATATCATGGGTGCGCTGGATGTATCCCTCGCCGGGATTATCTTCTCGTTTATGCTGGTGAACCTGTTTGATTCCTCCGGTACGCTGATCGGCGTGACTGATAAGGCTGGGCTGGCGGATGAAAAAGGCCGTTTCCCGAACATGAAAAAAGCGCTGTATGTGGACAGTATCAGCTCCGTCGCCGGTTCTGCGATGGGGACATCCTCTGTGACCGCATTTATTGAAAGTACTTCCGGGGTTTCCGTCGGCGGCCGTACCGGCCTGACCGCCATTGTGGTCGGTCTGCTGTTCCTCGCGGCGATCTTTATTTCTCCGCTGGCAGCCATGGTACCGGCTTATGCGACTGCCGGGGCGCTGATTTATGTCGGCGTGCTGATGACCTCCAGCCTGGTGCGCGTGAATTGGAATGATCTGACTGAATCGGTTCCGGCATTTGTGACTGCCGTGATGATGCCGTTCAGTTTCTCTATCACTGAAGGGATTGCATTAGGGTTTATCGCTTACTGTGCAATGAAGCTGGGTACCGGCCGCTGGCGTGAGCTGAACCTGTGTGTGGTGGTGGTATCACTGCTGTTTATTCTGAAAATGGTGTTTGTGGACGCCTGATTCAGGCCTGTCAGTAAGATGTGAAAAAACCGCGCGGTGAATACCGG